>NZ_JBLYNV010000057.1:0-34631 GCF_049310165.1 Endozoicomonas sp. ALE010
GGGCAGTGGGCAGTGGGCAGTGGGCAGTGGGCAGTGGGCAGTGGGCAGTGGGCAGTGGGCAGTGGGCAGTGAACGCTTTTTCTGCCAACTGGCTACTGTCAACTGCCAACTTGTAATACTTGGCTCGCAAGCGAATTACATAGGTTATATGGAGCTCTTAACCGGAATTGAACCGGTGACCTCATCCTTACCAAGGATGCGCTCTACCGACTGAGCTATAAGAGCATGAATCTCAAAAAAGAACGAAAGAGATGCAATCTGGAGCGGGTAGCGGGAATCGAACCCGCATCATCAGCTTGGAAGGCTGAGGTTCTACCATTGAACTATACCCGCACAAACAAACCTTATTTATGCAGAAGCTTCAATACATCCAACAAAGAATACAAGAGAAGCCAGCAGTCTCCAAGCATCAAGAATCAGTTTTTCGATTTACTTAACACAAGGAAGTGAAATCTGGTGGTGGGGGCTGGATTCGAACCAGCGAAGCTTTCGCGTCAGATTTACAGTCTGATCCCTTTGGCCACTCGGGAACCCCACCAGATGCTGCGCTATTTTATTCAGGAAGTTTTCTTTGTCAACCCGGCTTTTCCTCTTCAGCAACCATGTTAATTGGTCACCTCCGTTTGTCGTCCTGGCTAACTGTCTCCCTGAGCAGCGAGGCGTATACTAGAGAAACTCTTGGTCCGTTGCAATGCTTTTACATCACTTTTTTCAGTGCATCATTCTTCTTGCAGGCCGTTCTTAAGGTTTTCAATTCAGGAAACTGGTCAGTAGCCTCATCCCAGAATGACGTACTCAGCTTTTCTTCTACTGCGGCATCCATCTCAAGCCACCATTGCTCAGGAACTCTGGGCAGGGACTTGATCGCGACCTCATAGCCCGCATCCATTAAGCGACGACTTACGGCTTTTGCAAATTCACTGCGGGAAAAAAGCCCCAACGAGATCCCATTGGTCAGTTCGCCCTGGGTAATCACAAAGCTGTCGATTCTCTGGGCCTGAAGTTCCCTTAACAGCCGTATTGCCGCATCCCTGCTGGCCAGTGGCGGTATATGAACCCAGTAATCCTGCTGCTGACTGCTTTCGTCTGCACGCTCTTTGCTGCTAACACCTACGGCAAACAGGCGCTGCTGCAACTCATCCACCTCGATCACATTGGCCAAAGGCCCGACGATCAGACATTCTTGGACGGTATCACCGGAATACAGCGAGGTTTCCAACGTTGGCTGAACTTCAGTCTCATTTCGCAGAGACTGAAGATAATCTTCCGTCTCAGTCAACAGAACCAGTCGCTCACCTGCGGCTTCGGTATAGGCACTATCACTCTCAGGCAGCCAGTAACCCACCCTGGACTCCTGCCATGAGCCCCAGGCAAAGTAACTGATATTGGCAAACACAAGAAAAATTACTGTCAAACGCATTTTATATAACGGAGTTACTCCCCTCCTGTTCGAAAGCAAGCGCCAGACCATCCATCACCAGCGCGGGATGATGGTAACACTCACCCAGATACGGCTGAATCAAGGTAGCGTCACCTCCGGTGAGATAAACCGGGCAGTCTTTGCCGCAAGCCGTTTTATACTGCGCCTGTTGTGTATTAATCATGGCTACGGCCATGGCCAGAATACCGTTGTTAATGCACCCGGCAGTGCTTGTTCCGGGCATTATCGTTGATGCTTCTGCTGCTACCATGGGAAGTTGTGCTGTCCTGGTGTGCAGCATGCTCTTCATCAGGCCGACACCCGGTACAATATAGCCGCCCAGGTGGTTCCCGCCGTCACTCAACAAGTCAATGGTAATGGCAGTACCACAGCTCACCACCATTTTTTTGCAGGGCTCTTTATTCTCTGCCCTGTCCAGATGATGGGCCGCCAGCATAGCCAGCCAGCGATCAACGCCCAGACCAGGATAGGCAGCTTTCACGCCCCGGCACTGCTCTTTAACCTCGGCCTTTAACAGGGATACATTAAAGTGCTGATTAACCGCAGTACTCAACTGCGCAAAACGCTCATCACCGGAGACGATGGCCGCCCTGGCCGAATCGACCGGCCCAATTTGATCCAGCAGCTTTGGCAATTCGTGTTGCCAGTCTTCGCTGTTGGCAAGAAAGCCATGGGAAGTGATGTGGCCGCTATTCAGTAGCCGCCATTTTAATCGGCTATTGCCTGCATCCAGTTCCAGAATTCTCATGATGACTTGCTCTTTGTGGGTGACGCGGCCTTTAATGAAACCTCACCGCCATTGAAAGTCATCATACCTTCACGGGTCTGCAATAACAGTCCACCATGACCATTCACCCCGGAAGCTACGCCAGACAACGTTTTACCGGAAGCGTCCAGGACAACCTCCTGCCCGGCAAAAGCATCATAGCGCTCCCACTGGTCTTTGAAATGGCTGAAGCCCTGATGACTGAAAATATCCAGGGTACGGCACAACTCGTTGATCAACTCACTGGCTACCTGATTTCGGCTCACTGTGGTACCACACACCCGCTGCATATCCACTGCGGGCTGGCTGATACTGTTGATCTGTTGCTGGCTCAGGGCAATATTGACGCCAATACCGATGATCACCTCGCAGTCTCCGGTGGGGTCTCCGTGCACTTCCAGCAGGATGCCACTCAGCTTGCGAAAACCGTCGGGGGAGTTCCACAGCAGATCATTAGGCCACTTCAGTTTGAGATCACCGCCACCGCTGCGTTCAAGCGCTTTCAGTACAGCCAGACCGACCGCCAGGCTCAGCCCTTCCAGGGATGCCATACCAGCACTGTAAAACCAACGTACAGACATGCTGATGGTCGAACCAAAGGGGTTATCCCAGGCTCTGCCCCGCCGACCACGGCCGCTGGTCTGATATTCTGCCAGACACACCTCTTTTATTAACGGGCTGGCAACAGGAATCTCTCTGACCAGATCATTGGTGGATGCTGTTTTCAAACAGGTGTGGACCGCCACCGACTCTCTGGCGGATGGGGCCAGGGCATTGAGAATACGTTCACTATCCAGCAACTCAACTCCCGGGTGCAGCCGGTACCCCCGGCCTTTGACTGAATCAATTTGCAGGCCGAGCGTTTCCAGCATTTTCAGTTTTTTCCAGATCGCAGCGCGACTGATCCCCAGCGCCCTGCCCAGCGCTTCACCGGAGTGGAAACCGCCATCAGCCAGAAGTTCTAATACCTTTTCCATTTATAGGAAATCCACATACCTGTCAGGAAACTGAATATTATATCAGGCCAGAGCATTAAGCGGACCCAATGCCTGATAGCTTCTCCCGGGAACTCTGCTCTATACTGCACTTTCTCCAACAAAAACAGATGGATCAGGGAAACCGCCGATGAGCATTTTCAAGTCCCACATCACCCGGATGAGCGCCTATTCTCCGCCACTTGAAGGCAGAAACCCTCATCACAATCTGCTGTTGGACTTTAATGAGAGAACGCTGCCCGTCAGTGAGCATGTCAAACAGGCACTGATTGACTATATCAATGATGATCGTCTGCAGGTGTACCCATCCTATGGCGACCTGACCCGGAAAATCGCTGACTATGCAGGCGTCGATGAACCCCAGGTCATGATCACTAATGGTTCTGACCAGGGCATTGATATTATTATCCGTGCGGCCTGTACAGAAGGTGATGACATCATCATCCCCGGCCCAACCTTCGCGATGTACCACCAGTGCGCCAATATTGAAAAGCTGAACATTATTGAGCCTGACTATACGCGGGAAACCGGCTTTCCGGTTAACGCAGTATTGGACGCCATCACCGCAAAAACCCGGCTGATTGTCATCGCCAACCCGAACAACCCCAGCGGCACGCAAATCCAGCGTGAAGATATTCTGACCATTGCCAGGTCCGCACCCAATACCGCCCTGCTGGTTGATGAATGCTACTTTGAATACTCTCAGGCCACCGTGGCGGATGCGGTTATGGCATACCCGAATATTCTGGTCACACGCACCTTCTCTAAAACCTGGGGCCTGCCTTCCATTCGCCTGGGCTATGTGATCAGCCACCCTGACAACATCCGGGCGCTGCTGAATATCCGTGGCCCTTATGATGTTAACCAGTTTGCTGCCGTGGCCATCAATGCCGCCCTGGACCATCCGGAGTATACCCGTCAGTACGTCAGGGAAGTTATGGAGTCATCCAAGCCCTTGTTTGAGCATTTCCTTGATCAACAGGCCATTCCCTATTGGCCCAGTGCGGCCAATTTCATCTGGGCATTTCCGGATAATCCTGAGGTCATTGAGCTGCACCTGCGCAGCCATGGCATCCTTGTTCGCCCAAAGTCTGACCAGACTGGGCGAAAGGGTCTGAGAATAACACTGGGTGATATTGCCCAGACCCGGCAGCTGATCGAGAGGATTCAGGAGGGGCTTTCCATTGCCGGAGCCGCTTGACTGGCTAAGGGCGCTTTACTGGCTAAGGGCTCTTTATTGGCTGAAGGCTCTTCCAACTCCCGCACATCATGCGTCATGCGCATTGGGCAGAAGTTTGGTCCGCACATGGAACAGAAACCCGCATCCTTGGCGCTGTCCTGAGGGAGGGTTTCGTCGTGGTAGGCTTTTGCGGTATCCGGATCCAGGGCCAGGTTAAACTGGTCCTCCCAGCGGAACTCAAAACGGGCACGGGACAGCGCATCATCCCTTAGTTGTGCCCCCGGATGACCTTTGGCGACATCTGCCGCATGGGCAGCAATTTTGTAGGCGATCAATCCCTGTTTCACATCCTCACGATTGGGCAGGCCAAGGTGCTCTTTTGGTGTCACATAACAGAGCATTGCACAACCAAACCAGCCAATCATCGCTGCACCGATCCCGGAAGTAATATGGTCATAGCCGGGGGCGATATCCGTCGTCAGTGGACCCAGCGTGTAAAAGGGTGCCTCGTGGCAATACTCCAGCTGTTTATCCATATTTTCCTGAATCAGGTGCATCGGTATATGCCCGGGGCCTTCAATCATCACCTGCACATCATGTGCCCAGGCTTTCTTTGTCAGTTCACCCAACGTTTTCAGTTCGGCAAACTGTGCCGCATCGTTGGCATCAGCCACCGATCCCGGGCGCAGCCCATCCCCTAATGAAAGCGTAATGTCGTATGCCTTGCATATCTCGCAGATCTCATCAAAGTGTTCATAGAGGAAGTTTTCGCTGTCATGCATTTCACACCACTGCCCGAGAATCCCACCGCCCCTGGAAACAATACCGGTCACCCGATCAGTGGTCAGTTTCACATGGTCTCTCAGCGTTCCGGCATGAATGGTGAAATAATCTACCCCCTGCTCTGCCTGCTCAATCAAGGTGTCCTTCATCACCTCCCAATTAAGATCCGCTACCTTGCCGTTTACTTTCTCCAGTGTTTGATAAATAGGCACGGTGCCAATCGGTACCGGTGAGTTTCTGATAATCCACTCCCGGGTTTCATGGATATGTTTACCGGTGGAAAGATCCATCACCGTATCGGCCCCCCAGCGGGTTGCCCAGAGCAGTTTTTCAACTTCTTCCTCTATGGTAGACGTCACCGGTGAATTACCAATATTGGCATTAACCTTCACCAGAAAGTTACGGCCGATAATCATTGGCTCTGCTTCGGGATGGTTAATATTCGCGGGTATCACCGCACGACCGGTTGCCACCTCCTGACGAACAAATTCGGGGGTTATCTTTGCTTCAGGCCTTCCCATGTTTTCCCTGATGGCGATATATTCCATCTCCGGTGTGATTATTCCCTGCCTGGCATAATGGAGCTGAGTCACATTTCTTCCAGACAGGGCACATCTGACGGGGGCAGATGACTGAAAGCGCACCGGCTCAACCTGAATATCCTGTTTTCGTCGCAATGCATAGGTTGAAGACTGGGCACTCAACTCTTCTGAGTCTTCTCGTGCCCGTATCCATTCTGAACGGATAGGCGGCAGGCCCTTAAGCAGATCCAGGCAGTATTCCGGATCAGTATAAGGACCGGATGTGTCGTACACCCGAACGGCAGATTCAGTGGATAACTTACTGTACTCTCCGTGTCTCTGCCCAATGGTTATTTCCCGCAGGCCCACACGAATATCATGGCGGCTGCCGGGAAGGTAAATTTTCCGTGAAGCAGGAAATGAACGACAGGCTTCTACCAGAAGTGACTGACTGTCAGCAATTGGAGCACGCATCTGAATACCCTGAAGTTGAGAGTTACCGACCATGAATATCCCTTATCTATTGTTATTGGTATGGCTTGCCGGTGTCTCAGGCCAGAGAAAAGGAATAGACGGTTTTTGCTAGCTTGACTCGTCAAGGTTAGCAAGAAGCTGCTTGATTTAAAGCAAAACAATGCTTTGAGATATTAAAGGCATGATTGGCCAAAAGCGTGATCAGCCATCCACCAGATAGCAACCCGGTACTCTCTTCTCTTGTTCCCTTCGCAGGTATTACCCTGAGCAGGTTCAACGAATTTGCTGCACATATATCCGATAAAATGCAGCGATCTCAGCTTTCGCACTCCGACAAGATGGGAAGATTATAAAGGCACCCTCACTGAAAAAGTAGTACCGGGTCAGGAATAATCCCCTTCCAGCTCTTTAAGCAACTTGCCCATATATTCCCTGAGGTAATCCGAATTCCGCTCTGCCATTCTGCGTCCGGCGGACGTCTGCATGGTGTCAGACAGCTTCAGCAACTTCACCTGGAAATGATCCAGCGCGTATTCACGATCATCAAGGGCCCGGTGCTCAGCCAGTGGGTCTTCGGGGTCGAACATTTTTCGCCGCAGCAGGCCCGATGTATAAAAAACCCGGGCCAGCCCGATAGCTCCCAGAGCCTCCATCCGATCAGCATCCTGAACCACTTTGGCTTCAATGGTTTCGGGCGCAATGCCCGCAGAATAGCTGTGACTGGCCACCGAGTGACAGACGTTATCAATCAACTCAGCAGGAAACCCCATATCCTCAAGGCAGGTTCTGGTCTTTATGGCAGCCAGCGAAGAGGCCCTGGACCTCTCAGGATGATCTTTTGGCAACACCACAATATCGTGAAAGTAGCAGGCAGCGAGAACCACCAGTGGATTCACAGACACCTGCTCCAGATCCATGATCTGCTGCGCCGTTTTCCAGACCCGCTGAAAATGGGAAAAGTCATGGGAGTGGTCATCATGGTCGTGGTGCATGGATTGTAGCCAGACGATAATTTTCTGCTCCCAGGTACTCAGGGTGTCGCTGCTGCTATTGCTCATGAGTTCAAAAAGACTGTAAGTGGAGGGATAAATTTAAATGAATGAAATTATTTAAAGTGATTGTACTGTGGCTGCGGAATATTTTCAGCGCATGATTTATATCGGTGACTGTATGCGGTAACGGGCAACCGTACAGGTACTCCACCCCTCAAAGCGATCAAGTGTCATCCCCAGTTGTTGCATAACGCCCTGGGCAAACTCATTAGTGGGGGTTGTATAAGAAATAATCTCTTCCATACCCAGCTGGTTAAAGCCGAATTGAGTCACTGCCTCAACAGCTTCCAGCACCAGCCCCTGTCCGCGGTAAGCGGGTAAAAAGCGCCAGCTCATCTCAATATGCTTGCCATAGGGAGAAAAGCCACAATAGCCAATTAGCTGGTTATTCTCTTTGAATACCACCGCCCAGCGCGACCACCCCCATTTATCCAGTTCCGCCTGGTAGCGCCACAACTCGGTTTCTGCAAGGCTTGCGGGCTCTGTGGCCATGGCATCTGAGGCACCGGGAGGTGTTTCGCCCAGTAAGGCGGAGTACGCATCGATATCCTGTAACTGCCAGGTACGAAGTATCAGACGGGGCGTATCAGTAACAATCAGCACGGTAAAATAGTCTCCAGAAACTTTGCTCCAACAAAATAATTACTCCGCCATTTGGACAGTTAGATGATCTGAAAGTTCTCATTAATCAGATGACCCGATGAATACAACTGACTGATTTATTGATACTAATATCAAGAAAAACAACTGCCTTCGTCAGACCAGAGAATGCCAATAGATCATCAGGCAAAACCTGAACCCAGACCACCTGATGATCAGGCAAAAGCGAAGAGAGCCTGAAACTGCAACCTTTTACGAGCAGATGTTGATTTCACAGGCTGTGCAACTTCTTTCCCTATATTAGTGTGCGCAGATTGTCAAAAGTTCCCTGATTCTATAAACCGGAAACGGATGGCTAAATCCGGGCTCCATGCCTCCGCTATCGAAAGCAGCCTAAGTAGTTGGCCAAATGGAATCGTATATTTCTGGCTAAGTGGGCAGTTGCTATGCAAGGCGCAACGTAGGGAGCATAGCCGTAGCTATGTGACCGGAGTTGCAACGCCGCAGAGTGACTGACAACTTAGTCAGAAATATATGATTTCATTTGGTTAACTACTTATGCCCACCTCAAATCAGGCATTCCAATACCGTTAATATCCTGCTGGTGATGTTTTGCAATTTCGGGGCAGGGCCTTTCGGAATGATCCGGGTCGGGTTAATTCCTGTACGACTGTGATAATAATGTCGTCTTATGCAGGAAAAATCTGTGCTGTATACCGGCAAAACCGACTCGCCAATGAGACACTGCAATCCATTAAAAAAGCCTTACTGCACAGGCAGTTAGATGATAGAAAGAGTTATAGGCACATCACTCTTGCCTTAACAGCAATGTAGAGTTATACCTGTTTTCAACCGCTGACAGGCAAAGGAACTGCCAGTAACTGGCGATATTAACCAGGGCGTGTATTTCGAATGTAAAGTGGAGAATAACAAGTGGCTATCGTTTCCATACCTGAGCCTGAAAAACAGATCACACTGGGCATCAGCTCCTGCCTTTTGGGCCATAAAGTGCGCTATAACGGTGGGCACAAACGCTCGTCTTTTTGTGTCAACACGCTGGATAAATTCTTCCACTTTGAGCCGGTCTGTCCTGAGATGGCTATCGGGCTGGGAACCCCCAGAGAGCCCATCCGGCTGGTCGGCCAACTGGCTGAAGCATCACAAACTACCGGCCAAAGTTCATCGTCTGCACCCGATAAACAGTTGCAAATCCGGGTAGTCGGCACTGAAAATTCCAGTCTGGATGTAACGGATGCTCTGACGCAGTATGGTCATGATATGTCTGATCAGCTATCACACATTTGCGGCTATATTCTGATGCAGAAGTCCCCCAGCTGTGGCATGGCAAGGGTCAAGGTGTACCATGAAAATGGCCACCCGCTGGGCGAAAGTTCACCCGGAGCCTATGCCAGGGCATTTATGGAGAGCAACCCGCTGCTGCCAATAGAAGAAGAAGGCAGGCTGCACGACCCGATACTCTGTGAAAATTTTTTCACCCGGGTTTACGCCTATGACCGTTGGCAGAAAACCGTGATGGCAGAGCCATCTTATGCCGCCCTGGTCGACTTTCATTCTACTCACAAGTACATGATCATGGCCCATTATCCCCAGGGGTATGAGTTACTTGGCCAAATCGTGGCCAAAGGCAGCAAAGCGAATCTGCATGAACTGCTGGAGGAGTACCTGCGCAGCTTTATGAGCGCCCTGAAACGACGGGCCAATCGAAAATCTCACACCAATGCCATGATGCATATCCTCGGATATGTGAAAAAGAGCGTCGATGGCAAAGAGAGAAAGCAGCTGCTGACGCTGATTGAAGAGTACCGTCAGGAAATGATCCCCCTTATTGCCCCGATGACCATGCTACGGCATTTCATAGACAATCATGGTAGTGTATATATTCAACGACAAACCTACCTGACACCTCACCCGGATCAGCTGGGCTTGCGCAACCGGATATGATGATCAGTGCCAATAAAAGAAAAAGGAAAAAAGATGTCCATCTGGAAAAGGCCTTACAGTCCTGAAACCGCGGTATTCAAGGAAAACATGTGTGACCATTTGGGTATTGAGATTACCGAAGTAGGAGACGACTTTCTCCGGGGCACCATGCCAGTTGACCGCAGAACCATTCAGCCCATGGGACTGCTGCATGGTGGTGCCTCGGTGGTTCTCGCTGAAACACTGGGCAGTATTGCCGCCAACCTGTGCTGTGAAGACGGAGCCTACTGTGTTGGCCTGGAAATCAACGCCAATCATCTTCGGTCAGCCACGTCCGGAAAAGTGACCGGCACAACACGCCCCATTCATATCGGCCGCAGTACCCAGGTGTGGGAGATCAAGATTGAGGATGACCAGGGCAGGCCCACCTGTATATCCCGTATTACCATGGCAACCAAGAAAATATAATCAATAAGAAGGAACCACAAAGGCACAGAGACACAAAGTTTTTCTGGGAGCTGCGCATAGTCAGCAAAAGACTTCTTTGTGCCATTGTGTCTCTGTGGTGCAAAATTCATTTGGCTTTTGCAACATCCTCCCGAAATGCATCAAGCAATTGCTTTTCCAGCTTAATCTGATCTTCAGCAAACTTTCTGATACCCTCAGCCAGCTTTTCCGTTGCCATGGCATCGTCGTTCATCGCCCAGCGAAATGCAGCCTCATCCAGAACCACTTTTTCATCACTACACACTGGCGAGTCGGCAAACAACTTTTGTTCAAGCAGTTGCTCGGATGATTCCAGCTGATCGAGAAGGTCCGGACCAATCGTCAGGCAGTCACAACCGGCTAACTCAGTAATCTCACCGGTATTTCGGAAGCTGGCTCCCATCACCACGGTGTTGTAGCCATGTTGTTTGAAGTAGTTGTAGATACGGGTGACCGACTGAACGCCAGGGTCTTGTGAAGCAGTAAAATTCCGGCCTTCTGCTTTTTTGTACCAGTCGAGAATCCGGCCAACAAACGGGGAGATCAAATAAGCACCGGCTTCGGCACAGGCTTGAGCCTGGGCAAAACTGAACAGCAAGGTCAGATTACAACGAAAACCTTCTTTTTCCAGAACCTCCGCCGCTTTGATACCTTCCCAGGTAGACGCTATTTTGATCAGCACCCGCTCACTGTCAGCGCCCTGCTCTTTATAGAGATCAATCAGCTGTCTGGCCTTTTGAATCGTCGCGTCCGTATTAAACGACAGTCGTGCATCCACTTCCGTTGACACAAAGCCCGGCACTACCTGCTGAATCTCTTTGCCAATACCGACCGTCAACCAGTCACAGGCATAACGGGCACTGACCGCTTTTTCTGTAGAATGGTTGCGCCCAAAGGCAATGGCTTCATCAACCAGCTTTTTATACGCCGGTAGCTGCGCGGCTTTTAAAATCAGTGAAGGATTGGTCGTCGCATCAACCGGCTGGTAGCGACGAATGGCTTCGATATCACCGGTATCGGCCACAACCTTGGTCATTTTTTTTAATTGGTCGAGCTGATTTTGCATACTGTACCTTCTTCCAGCCAAGCAAACAGCTGGGTGCATGGAGCCTGATAAGCGCTTTAAAAGTTTACCATCAATGTTTTCGTCTTTAATCAACGAGGGTATCCGTATTCACCTTTTATATCAAAGAAATACCAGCATCATGAGGTATCCGGGGTTGCCGCAGCATCGGCAATTTCCTGATCGCACTGAATAAATTCCTCAACCTCAAACCGATAGGGAATAGACGACTGAGAACCAGCACTCATGACCGAAAGGCCAGCACTGGCATTGGCAAAGAAAACTGCTTCCCCAAGCGATTTTCCTTCCGCCAGGGCCACCAGCAGTGCACCGTTAAATGTATCGTCAGCCGCCGTTGTATCAACCGCCTTAACCGGAAACCCGGGAACCATCAGCCCTTCAGGATGGCCTGAAGTCATTGATGATGCATAGGCCCCATACTGCCCCATGGTGATCACTACGTCAGTAATACCTTTCTCATGCAATAGGGTAGCAGCCTGGGTTGCCGACGTTTCATCCAGCACTTTAATACCGGTAAGAAGGTCTGCCTCCGTCTGATCAGGCGTAATCAAATCCACAGTCGGTAAGTCATCCCCGGAACACGGTTTGACAGATGCGGGGCTCAAGACAACTTTAGTATGGCTTCCCCCGGCAATATGAGCAGCCTGTCGCATGACAGATTCAGGAATCCCCTGCTGCAAGAGCAGATAATCTGCACCAGCGATCAAACTATGTTTCTGCTCAATATACTCTTCACTCAGGCAGCCATTAGCGCCAGCAGAGATGCCAACCATATTTTCGCCTTTGGCATTCACGAACATCAGGGCCACCCCTGTTTGGGCATCCACTATTTCAGTAATTGCGGATGTATCAATACCTTCAGCACTCAGTTGCTGTACTATTTCCCGCCCCGGATCATCCTGCCCGATCGCTGCCATCATAAGTGTATTGCCGCCAAGGCGGGCACAGGCTACCGCCTGATTAGCACCTTTGCCCCCTGCCATAATGTCGTAAGATGAAGCGGTGATGGTCTGGCCTGGTTTGGGAAAACAATCAACCCTCAGAACATGGTCAACATTAATACTGCCTAGCACGAGAATCTGCTTACTCATATCACCACCGGTGAAAATCAGGCTGACAACTTAATCAAGTGTAATGCAAATGTTGTTTTGGGTTAGGGGTTTTGTTGGAATCGAATTGGTAGTGGGCAGTGGGCAGTTGGTAGTTGGTTTTAGGGTAGGTCTTCAGGGGCGTTTTTCCCTTCTTTTTAATTTTGTCAGGTATAGCGTTACGGTGATGGCTATGGTCAGTAGCAGGTATTTGAGCCATGGCAGGGTGAGTAGCCAAATGGAGAGGCTTATGGTTAGCCAGAGGAAAATGACTGCGCGGATATATACTCTGGTGGAAATGCTGCGTTGATTAAGATATTGGCGTAGTGGGGGGTCCAGTGTTGGGTGGTTCAAGAGCCGGGCGTGAATGGTTGGAGATGAACGCAGGCTGAAAAAAACGGCTAATAATAGAAAGGGGGTGGTGGGTAGTAGTGGCAGGAAAATGCCGATACAACCCAGTGCAACACAGAGCAGGGCGCAGGCTTTAAAGGCGTACCAGAGTACCGGGTTGCGGATTAGAATACCGGGGGATTGGAGGGGCGAGGTTTTATCTCTTGAGTTCATGGTTATCGAAAGTCGATTCTGCGGGTACGCTTTACTCAAAAAATGCCTCTTGAATTTTGGTGACATAGGGCAGTTCAGCCAGGTTTTCCAGAGTCACCAGAAAATTGGGCTGATGAGTATCACCCACCACCAGATACTGCTGCTGATCACATTGTAAACGTCCGGGGGATTCTTCGTAGACAATTGCGGTTGGGTCAATGTACATCACCTGCCGTGCGGTATTCACATTGGCTGGAATACAGAACTCATAGCTCAGGGATCGCTTGCCACCCGCTGGGCCATAAAGGCCATCGGCATCCAGGCGGGTCAAGTCAAACTCTATCTTGGGCTGAATCTTTTCTCTGAGAACACCGTCCACATAACTACAGGCCGATAGTAAAAGCGCACTCAGCACAATGGCAAATAGCTTTGATATGTTCATGGGATTTCCAGTCGAGCGATGGTGCCTGTCATTATTACTTTTATTATTAAGAATGGCTTTCCCAAAGGAAAGCCAAACGTTAACACGACTGCAGAATATTATGCCAGCGGCTTGAGGCCTACGGCTTGACGAATAGGCGTCAGCACAGAAGCAGCTTCGGCCCGGGCCTTTTCAGCCCCTTTCAGCAGCTCTTTTTCGATAAATGCAGGATCTTCAATCAGCGCATTGTAACGTTCCCGGGGAGCTTGCAAGTGAGCATTCAGAAATTCAAACAACTCATTTTTCAGATCGCCCCAGCCAGCACCATCGGCGTATTGCTGACGTTTTACCTCAATCTGAGTGGCATCGGCAAATGCCGAGTAGATCTGGAAAAGTGTGCAGGTATCCGGGTCTTTCGGCTCACCCGGCTCCAGTGAGTTGGTTTTGATCTTGCGAACCAGCTTCAGCAGCTTCTTTTCAGGGACAAAAAGCGGGATGGTATTATCGTAGCTTTTGCTCATTTTACGACCATCAAGACCATTCAGCACAGCCGTGGTTTCACCCACCACCGCTTCCGGCAAAACGAACCGGGTCTGGTAATGATGATTCATACGACCGGCAATATCCCGGGCCATCTCAATATGCTGGACCTGATCACGCCCCACCGGCACCTTATGGGCATTGAACATAAGAATATCCGCCGCCATCAGCACCGGATAGCAGAACAGCCCCATGGTCACGCCCTTGTCCGGGTCCTGCTCTCCGGCTTCTTCATTAGCCTGAACCGCTGCCTTATAAGCATGGGCGCGGTTCATCAGGCCTTTGCCGGTCATGCAGCCCAGAATCCAGTTCAGCTCGGCAATTTCCGGGATGTCTGACTGACGGTAGAAGGTGACACGGTCCGTATCCAGACCCAGTGCCAGCCAGGTAGCGGCAATCTCCAGGGTAGACTGGTGGATTCGCCTGGGGTCACGGCCTTTGATCAGGGCATGATAGTCCGCCAGAAAGTAGTATGAAGCAATATCGTCACGCCAGCTTTCCTCAATGGCAGGCTTGATAGCCCCTACGTAGTTACCCAGGTGTGGTGTTCCAGTAGTTGTAATACCTGTCAGTACTTTCGTTTTACTCATGAGTTCACTCGCACAGCGACGATTTAACCTGGCCTGACGCGCAGACCAGAAAGAAGGTTAGAAAAGGGCAGCATTATAAAAGAGCGCCGCCCTCTCTCACAATAGACACCTGATTCTCATGGTGACATAGACATGTTTTTAGCAGCAGACACCCGATGCCGACCAATAATGGCACGCAGACGCAAGGTCAAAAGGATGGCACTCATGGTCAATGCACTCACCAGACCAATCCATAAGCCATGAGGCCCCATTGGTGCCACAATCCAGTCGGTCAGCCCGAGAATATAGCCCACAGGTAACGCTACGCCCCAACAGGCAAACAGAATCATCGCCATGGGAACCCGGGTATCTTTATAGCCACGAAGCGCACCAATAGCCGCAATCTGAATACCATCAGCGTATTGGAACAGTGCCGCATAAACCAGCAGCTGAGCAGCCAGAATGGCCACCTCTGTGTTCTGTGTATAGATTGAGGTCACCACCCCTGGCAGAAACAACATCACGGCAGCACTGAGGGTGGCACTGACCAGCGTCGTGACAATACCCGCATAGCTGGAGTAGGCGGCCTGCGCAGTTTTACCGGCACCCAGTGCCTGCCCGACACGAATGGTCAGCCCCATGGAAAGACTCAACGGCACCATAAAGGTCAGTGAAGTAAAATTAAGGGCAATCTGATGCCCTGCTACCACGATGGCACCTAATTTCCCGATCAGCAGAGCCACCACCGAAAAGATACTGGCTTCAAAGAAAATGGCCAGACCGATAGGCACACCCAGCGTTAGCAGGCCGGAAATAATGCTCAGACCAGGCCAGTCCCACTGGTCAAACAGGCCAATTTTACGATGTTGCTGAGCCAGCATCGTGTATGCCGCCATCATCAGGAACATGGCCCAGAAGCAAACGGCTGTTGCATAACCACAGCCAACGCCGCCCAGCTCCGGGAACCCGAACTTGCCATAAATCAGTACATAGTTCAGCGGAATATTCAGAGCCAGGGCAATAAAACTGAACACCATGCCGGGCTTGGTTTTACCCATTCCTTCGCAGTAGCAGTTAAGCGCCTGGAACAAACAAATCGCCGGAATACCCCAGGCCAGCGCTTTCAGATACTCCAGCGTTTTACCCGCCATCGCAGGCCCAACCTGCAACCATTGCAATACGACATCGGATTGGTAAATAAAACCCAGGGCCAACAGGCTCATCAGCAGGGCAATCCATAACCCCTGACGCACCTGACCAGCAATCTCTCCGGTTTGACCTGCACCGTACAGATGGGCAACCGTGGGCGTAATGGCCATTAATATGCCACGGATTAACAGGTAGACCGGCACCCAGGTACTGGAGCCAATGGCAATAGAGGCCAGATCCAGGGCTGAATATTGCCCGGCCATACTGGTGTCGACAAATGTCATACCGGTGGTTGCCAGTTGGGCCCCCATGATAGGTCCGGCCAAATACATTAATTCACCAAGTTCGCCGCGATAGCGGGCAAAAGCTGAAAGATTGTTGCTCATTGTTGCTCACAGAATAGAAACCCACGGCAGACAGAGCCGGGGAGAAGAATTATATATTCTATTAATGAATCAAAAAATGACTGGATTGGATATTTCGAAATAATACTAAACTTAAGTAGCTGACCATATGGAATCATATATTTCTGGCTACTTGGGCAGGTGCTATGTGAGGCACAACGGAGGGAGCATAGCCGTAGCTATGTGACCGGAGTTGTAACGAAGCACGACTGCATGGATGCAGGAGCTAGAGCAACGCAGGAGCAGTTGCCGGGAGTGCCTGAACAAGGAGTCAGAAATATATGATTTCATATGGTTAGCTACTTATCTCTTTTTAAGAGCTTTAAGTCTGTTAATATCAGCAGCAACCTCCTCCATCGCAGATGCTACAAATTCTTTCACTTCTTCATTAGTTGTTTCATTAAGATCATAGTTGGGTTCAATGTAATCCTTGGAAAGATAATGCTCTAAATGCCTGATAGCATTCTTCATTGTCTTCGTGATAGAGCGGATTTGTCCGGAGGTTAACTGTTTGCCGGAATCTAATGCTTCTCGACGTGAATTGAAATTTTCAACACCACGTCCGACATAAGTAGTAAATTTTGGGGCATGCATACCATTAATATAGGCATTCAACGCTTTAACCTGGCGATCTCCGAAATGCAGCGGGTCTCGTTTTTGAACTTCCGCAGGCATTCGCTCCTTTGAGGGGGCAGTTATCCCCCTGAGCACAATGCTTATTGCCTTATCCATTTTAAATCCCTCTTTAACAAAAACGTACTAAACAGCTGCCATGTATTAATACGGCAGATAAAGAAAGTACACCTTCACCAGAATGTCAAACTGGTTCTTAAGTCATGCTGGAAGAGAGCCGTTTATTGGCTCTTTTTCTCTTCCTTTTTCTCTTTTTGGGTTTCTTTATTTGCTCTCCTGAATATTCTTCGGCGGTAGCATAACCGCCATCTGAAAATAGCCCTCCTTCGTCAGCAGTAACATAAGCCTCATCGGCCACTCCCTCGCTACTGTCTAATACAGAACCATGAGCCTCCGGCTGAACGGCTAATTTTGTCGTTATTTGCTCAATAACTCTTTTCATTGAATCCTTATTCCAAAGCTTGTGCACCGGGATTTCAATGACTTCGAATCCTAATTTTTGCAGCAGCGCGATTTTCAGCAACGTTGCACCGTTCCTGGTTTTGAAATCACCGCTCACATAATGATAAGGTCCCTGAACATCAATCACCATGTTGTAATCTGGCAGTAGCAAGTCAACCGGAGGTAATGAGTTCAGACTCTTCTCTTCTTCAATCTGCAACGACGGAAGGCTTGATTGGAGTTGTTCGCGCAAGGTGGTTTGAGATTGTGAAATGTTTCTCTGGTAATAGGGGGCCATCGCACACGGTCTCCCAAGCCAACTGGCGGCCATGACCATGACGGTTTGCGCCTCTAAATTGTCCGGGAATGTACTTTCCAGGCGAGAAAATAGTTCACCTATGTGCTTTTCAAGCGGGTTTTTATTATTTCTACCAAAGCACAGATAAAACCTGGCACAGAATACCATGACTCCCCAGAGAGGCATCCATATATTTTGCTGGGAAAGCTGAGGGGTTTCACTGATTCTGGCGACCAGAGCATCGAACGTAGATTTAATCAGGTTCAGCTCAATGGCCTCACCCAGTTTTGCCAAGGCCCACAGCAGGTTGCCGATACCTTGAGGAATGAAGCGGTCTCTCTCTTCTTTTGATTCGGCTTTGGTTTTTACACGGTACAACAGCGCGGTCAGGGTCTCTTTGAGCTTCGCTGTCTTCTCCAGCTCCAGCCCGATGTCCCCCAGTTTCGCCAGGGCCCACACCAGGTTGGCGAGACCTTGAGCATTGAAGTGGTCTCTCTCGTCTTTTGATTCGGCTTTGGTTTTCACATGGTACAAAAGCGCGGCCAGAGCCTCTTTGAGGATCGCTGTCTGCTCCAGCTCCAGACCACTGTCCACCAGTTTTGCCAAGGCCCACAGCAGATTGACGATATGCTGAAGAATAAGGTGGTTTTTCTGTTCTTGGGCTTTGGTTTTCACATGGGGTAACAGCGCGTCTACCACCTCGGTGAGCTTTGGTACCTGCTCTGACTCCAGCCCATTGTCCACCAGTTTCGCCACAGCCCACAGCAGGTTGGCAATACCTTGAGTGTTGAAGTAGTCTTTCTTTTCTTTTGATTCGGCTTTGGTTTTCACATGGGGCAACAGCGCGGCCAAGGCCTCGTTTAGCGGCCCTGTCTTCTCAAGCTCCAGCCCCTTGTCCACCAGTTTTGCCAGAGCCCACAGCAGGTTGATGGTAGCTTGAGTGTTGAAGCGGTCTTTCTCTTCTTTTGATTCGGCTTTGGCCTTCACATGGGGCAACAGTGCGACTACAACCTCTTTGAGCTTTGGTGTTTTCTCCAGTTCCAGCCCGTTGTCCACCAATCTTGCCATGGCCCACAGCAGGTTACTGATATGCTGAGGAATAAAGTGGTCTTTCTCTTCTATTGATTTGGCTTTGGTTTTCACATTGGCCAGCAGCGCGGCCATGGCCTCTCTGAACTTCGGAGTCTTCTTCAGACCATTGTCCAACAATTTCGCCATGGCCCAAAGCAGGTTGGCGACTTCCTGTGGCTTGCAGTGGTCTTTCTCTTCTTTTGATTCAGCTTTGATTTTCACATGGGGCAACAGCCCGGCTATGGCCTCTTTTAGCTGCGCTGTCTTCTCCAGATCCAGCCCGTTTTCGACCAGTTTCGCCAGAGCCCACAGCAGGTTGGCGGTACCTTGAGAGCAGAAGTGGTCTTTTTCTTCTTTTGATTCGGCTTTCGTTTTCACATGGAGCAACAGCGCGGCCACAACTTCTTTGAGCTTCGGTGTCTTCTCCAGCTCCAGCCCGTTGTCTACCAGTTTTGCCACTGCCCACAGCAGGTTGGCGATATGCCGAGGAATAAAGCGGTCTTTCCCCTCTTTTGATTCGGCTTTGATTCTCACCCAGGGCAACAGCGCGGCCACGGCCTCTTTGAGCTTCGGTGTTTTCTCCAGCTCCAGCCCGTTACCAACCATTTTTGCCAGGGCCCACAGCAGGTTGGCGGTACCTTGGGCATCAATATCCCTGGCTTCAGGTTTTTGCTTGCACTTAACGATTACTGCATCAAGTAACGTTGACAATAAAGCTGCCTGAGCTTCCTTACTTTTCTCATTCATGTATTTATGAGGGGTAAAAACACCCGCTGACGTAAATGAATGAACCGTTGTCATCAGGCTTCTCCAGAGCCATCCGGGTGTCGCTTTAAAAGCGTGCAACAATGGTATCAGTTGGCATTGTTCACTACGATTTAATGGTCTTTTTGACCTTGATGTGTATTGTTTGATTGAACAGGCAAATTGACTGTGTTTTCTCCCATTACAGCGATCACCATATTGAGTGGATGTCCTCACCAGGTCATCCATTTTTGCTTGTGTGATGAGAGCATTAAAATCCTGAACAGGTTTTATTGAATGTCCTGGTGGATGGTTAGCAGAGCGGGCGTCAGAAGCAGGATAAAATTCATGACGCTCTGGGATATAGGAAAGTGGTGTATTCGTCCGCCTCACTGTGCCATACCTGTATCGCACACTCCCTGAGGCACCGGTACGATCATCCGGTTGATTATAATCATTACCTGATGTTGTGCATGTCCAACTTATACCAGCACCGCCTCTGTCCATAATTATATTTCATTAATTCATGGGAAATATAAAATGTAGACTAATCTACGGCACCAACAGGCATTAGTTTTTACTGGCTTTTTTTCTCTTTTTTGGTTTATTTATTTGCCCTTCCAACCCGCATATTGCATAACCCCAATTATTAGCAAGCTAAAAAGAGCTATGCGAAATTTGACAGGGCTGGAACAGCTGATTCTAAAGCGATTGTGACCGATTGGGCTTTTTCAGGCACAACTTCCCCTAACCCCATTATTTATAACGTGCCGGGACAGCACTATTTCATTATCCAGGAGAAAGCTGTCTGGCAAGACTCATGTAAAGTCAGCCGTGGGGGACAAAAGCCGCTGTCTCCCCGAAACAGTATCTTTACCTGCGGCCATTCTTGTCTAAGGCGTTTGACCAGCAGCGATAAAATCGCCCAAGCATGTTTTGCTGCATCCACACTGGCAGGTCTCAAATAGCTGATAGTAACTTCTGCTCGCAGAAGAAATAAAGTGGCAGGAAGCAGTAATGATCATAATAGCCTGAAAAGTGTCGTCCAATCTGGTTGCCATGAACCGGGTCGTCTGTTGTGTCGAAGTCGAGCTTTAGACGTTTCGGTGGTTCATGAACGAAGCAATAAAGCTCTCAATGATTACTTCGTGCATTCGGACGACCTGTTGGCGATTCGCCTGCTGTTCAAAACGGCAAAGCGTTGATTGACTTGCCAGTGGTTTATCGACGTCAGTCGCCGTTTGCAAGGCAAGGTCGTATCTCAGTTGTTGATGATCGTTCAGGTCTTCATAACCCAGTGCCAATCCATAAATTCGCTGACGAAAGATTGTTGTTGTCTGATGCTGGCAGCGGGAGCTATCTCTTGGGTCATGGACGATTTGGTTGTTACTATCAGGGTAAGCGTCTGAATGATAACAGAAAACTATCTCGCCTTTTTTATCTGTCATGCAATATGCGGGCTAGCCAATCGTCACAACTCCAGCGTGGTCTCAAAGACATAAAAAAACCATACTCCTCTCAGCATCGTGTTGCGGGTCAGAGTATGGTTGAGTTTCAGGAAGTTGCCAGAATAATTATGAGTTGCCAAAACATTTATGAGTTGTCAAAACAATTATCCTCCTCCAATTTGGCTCACCGCATAGTAACAAACTCCTCAGCGGAGGTTGGGTGAATAGCA
Organism: Endozoicomonas sp. ALE010; assembly: GCF_049310165.1. Taxonomy (NCBI): domain Bacteria; kingdom Pseudomonadati; phylum Pseudomonadota; class Gammaproteobacteria; order Oceanospirillales; family Endozoicomonadaceae; genus Endozoicomonas; species Endozoicomonas sp. ALE010. Next base: position 20,903 of record NZ_JBLYNV010000057.1, read on the forward strand.
ACGGTGTCATCAAACTGGGCCTTGGTAGCTCCCATCTTTAAAGCCACAGCAAAACCCTGGAGCATTTCATCCGCACCGTGTCCAATCGCATGGATACCGACGATCTTTTCTTCTGCACCGACAGTTATCAGCTTCATTCGTGATGGCTGGCGATGACTGGTCAATGCGCTGTACATGGCCGTAAACTGGCTGGTATACACTTTGACATTATCATCACCATAAGCTTCACGAGCAGCCAATTCCGTTAAACCCACTGTACCGATCGGCGGGTGGCTAAAGACAACCGTGGCCACATTGTCGTAGTTCAAATGCTCATCCGGTTTATTATTGAACAGGCGCTCTGACAGGCGACGACCCGCAGCAACAGCAACCGGGGTCAATTCAACCTTGCCGATGTTGTCACCCACGGCATAAATGCCAGCGACATTAGTATTCTGGTATTTATCAACCGGAATGTAACCCCGGGCGTCCACCGTAACACCTGCTGCATCAAGATTAATACCTGCAGTATGTGGCTTACGGCCTACGGCCCAGATCACCGTATCAACATTTAATAAGTTACCGTTTTCCAAATGAACGGTCAGACTTCCATCGTCTTCTTTTACCACTTCTTTTGGTACTGAATGGGTATGAAGCTGAGGACCTTCAGACGCCATTACTTCTACCAGCGTATCAGACAGCATCGCTTCAAAATTACGCAATGGCTTGTGTTTACGAACCAGCAAATGCGTTTCACTGCCCAGGGCATGTAGCACACCGGCCAGTTCAACAGCTATGTAACCCGCACCCAATACAGCCACCCGGCCAGGACGCTCAGTCAACTCAAAGAAGCCATCCGAGTCGATACCGTATTCGGCTCCGGGAACATCTGGGATCAGGGGCTCACCACCGGTTGCAATGGTGATATGGTCCGCTGTGTAATGCTCACCATTTACTTCTACTGTTCTGGCGTCAACAAATCGTCCATAGCCGTTTATTACGGTAATTTTATTATTGCCCAGAACCCGTTCATAAGAAGCATGTATACGACGGATGTAAGCCTCCCGGCTGTCGACGAGCTTGCTCCAGCTAAATGACTTCAACTGCTGGTCAATGTTGATATCAAAGCCGTAGTCAGGTCCATAACGACAGGCATCAGCAATTTGCCCGGCAAACCACATGGCTTTCTTGGGAACACACCCTACGTTTACGCAGGTTCCTCCCAGATGCTTAGCCTCTACCAGCGCCACTTTTTTACCGTACATAGCTGCACGATTTGCGGAAGCGATACCACCGCTTCCGCCGCCGATTACCAGATAATCAAAGTGGTTTGATGTCGTCATTTTATTGTCCTGATCATTGCAGAGCCGACATAAGCCTGCCCTGAGAAAGTCTCTGATTACTATAAGGTCAAACTGCCCGATTTAAAGTATCAATGTGCATTTGATAGCTGACCAAATGAAATCATATTTGTTACATCTATTCCGAAGGTTACATCCAGGGGGTAAACGCAGTAACAGAAAAACTGCGCCAGACATCTGGCGATACAATATGAATGGCCTGTTTACCCCTTATTTACCAAGGCCTGCAGAGACATTTATAAAAGCTGGCACGCCACTTGTATTATGTCAGGAGAGAACAAAAATCGTCAGAACATAACAACAATAACAACGACGACTCCCAGCCTACAAAAATAATAATATCAGGCCGGGCCACTCAAGCAGACAGGTTTGCACGGTACCTTAAGGTAGCCGACAAGCAGGGATAAGAAAGCCGAGAAGACTGACTGAGTCTGGTAACAGGCGGCAAAAGGCAGCGCCGGCATTCGACAGGGAAGAAATAAAGAGCTTCTGAGTATCTGTAAACCTGTCTGTTTGTTTATTTTTTCATTCTATAAACTTCTCCCCCTCCCCTTTCTTATTTAAATCTCTTCTTTACTCCCCGGAATCCAGCCTGTGACAACTTGAAGCAGGTCAATATGTCGAGTTAGTGCTATGTTGTGGGTTTGGGTATCTACTCACAAACCATTGGCATCTCAAATTATGACCAACGATGAACAAATCGAAGCCGCCAGAGCCTATATTGCTCTGTCCAATGCGCACAGGCTGGACTGGGTATCTCAAATGTTTGATGAAAGCGCCAGCTACTACTCTGCCTTTCTTGGTGACTTCCAGGGAAAGGCCGCCATTCTTGATATGATGACGGCTTTTTTTTCAAAAATCCCTGATGTGAACTGGCATGTTAACAGCTACCGCAGCCTGGATGGCTGTTGTGTAGAACTTGAGTTTGTCAGATCGGGTACTGATATTGCGTCAGATGAATCTGTGAACGTACCAGGGGTAGAAAGGATTTTTTTCTCCAAAGAAGGTTTGATCAGTCGTATAGAAGTGCATAAACCCTGAACCATGTTCGTCTGTTACCCGGGTTACACTCTTCACAACCCAGTACTCAACAAGTAACAGTTTACCCTTTTCCCATGGCATGGACTGAACGGTGCAGAAAAAATTATCTTCTTAAATATCAATACGTTAATTAATGACAGAGGTTATTGGCACACCCTTTGTATATGACCAGTCGCAAACCAAAAAATGCCAAATAATAACAACTACATGGCAAATCCTGACCACCAATAACAAAAACAACAGGTCAGTGATTAAAGCAGATAAGTTTGCAGGATACTGAAGGACATCAACTGGCAAATTGCTGGAATGTTAATAAGATTGCCGCAGCTTTTTTAAAGACTGCACCGCCAGGAAGGCAACGGGACATACCAGACACCTGTCAGTCAATAACAACAATAAAGATGCCTGGTAGTTTGTAAACTTATCTGCTTATCCTTTTCTACGCTGTAACGTAAATCCGGGTACTACTTTCAAGAATCAGACAGATGGACTCTGCAATATTCAGGGCTCCAGCGCTTGCCTCTGACTCTGGCTTCCAGAGTAGTTTGTTCACATTTAGGTGCCAGCCCCTCTTCCTGCGCTTTTCTGGCTACGGCAATCGCTATATCACAAGTCACCTGATGAATACGGTTCAATTCGGGCAGAAGAGCAGCGTCCGGATTCATAACCGTTGGCGAGGCCATGGCCAGTGTTTCCACCGCTGCATCCAGCATGCCGTCGGATACTCTTTCAGCGTCACTGGCCAAGACACCAAGACCCAGCCCCGGGAAGATATAGATATTGTTACATTGGGCGACAGGGTAACGGTTACCATTGTACTCAACCGGATCAAATGGGCTACCAGTAGCAATCAACGCCCGCCCCTTACTCCACTGAATAATATCTTCTGGCGTGGCTTCAACCTGGCTGATGGGGTTGGACAGTGGGAAGACAATGGGGCGCTCATGGTTCTCAGCCATTTTTTCAATGACTTCCCGGGTGAACAGACCAGGCTGACCTGATACCCCGATGATAGCGTCTGGTCTGGCGTGGGTGACGACGTCTGACAATCCGGGATTCTCCTCACACCCCCATTGAGAAAGCTCTTCACAACGTTGTACCAGCCGCTGCTGGAATGGCCGCAGGTCTGCCATCTGGTCATTCAGCACGCCATGGCGGTCAACCATGAAGATTCGCTGACGGGCTTCTTCTTCACTGAGTCCCCGGCCAACCATCAGGCGGATCAGCTGCTCGGCAATACCGCAACCGGCGGAGCCGGCACCAAGGAAGGCAATGGTCATCTCCTCAATGGACTTGCCTGCGGCTTTGGCCGCTGCCAGCAGTGATGCGGCAGTCACACCGGCTGTGCCCTGAATATCATCATTGAAAGAGCAGAGTTCATCCCGGTATTTTTCCAGCAGTGGTGTTGCATGGTCGATGGCAAAGTCTTCAAACTGTAACAGTGCTTTTGGCCAGCGACGTTTCAGTGCACGAATAAAGTCGTCCACGAACGCATAGTATTCATCGTCTGCAATGCGCTCATGACGCCAGCCCAAGTAATTCGGGTCATTCAGCAACTGTCGGTTATTGGTGCCGCAATCCAGGACGATAGGCAGTGTTTTGTTCGGTGCGATGCCACCCACCGCACTATAGAGAGACAGCTTGCCAATGCAGATCCCCATACCGCCAATACCCTGGTCACCCAGGCCCAGAATACGCTCACCATCCGTGACAACAATCACTTCAATATTGCGCTTGAAGTTGGCCAGCATGGCTGAGATATGTTCACGCTGGGGATAGGAAATGTAGATGCCTCTTGGTCGACGGTAGAGGTCACTGAAGCGCTGACAGGCCTGCCCTACAACCGGCGTGTAGATGATAGGCAGCATTTCCTGAAGATGACGTTGCAGGAGAGCATAAAACAGTGTTTCGTTGGTATCCTGCAATGCACGCAGGTAGATGTGCTTCAGCATCGGCGTAGGCTTGACGGAGAAAGACTTATAAGCTCGACGACATTGTTCCTCCATCGACTCTACCCTTGGCGGCAGAAGACCATGAAGGTCCAGCTCACTCCGCTCCTCCATAGAAAAAGCGGTCCCTTTGTTCAAAAGGGAGTTTTCCAGCAACAAACGGCCTGTGAGGCCAGTATGGATGCTATGGTCGTGTTCGCTCATTGTTTTCCTACGTTTTTTCAGCCGATGTGTCAGCCGTTTTTTCAACAAAAGTGTAACCGGAACTGCTGATATAACAGTCAGTGTCAGCAGGGGCACAAAGGATAATCCTTAGTGCAGGAGTAGAACAAACGGAATAACCGAAATAATCAAACATGTATAACGTCGGCAGCAACTGTCTGAAAAACAGACTGTCTCAACGATTTGATGGATTTTGCCCTGAGGCCAGGAACTGGTATTTGTTACCTTGCGGGAGCATTGTCACATTTTGTGGGGGCCAGGTAACAAATCACAACCGATGAACTGTACATATTTAATCATAAAAAAACACGCCATCATTCGGAAACCACGTACAGCAAGGCATAAGGGAATTATCTCTATTTTTGGCACAGCAGTTGTATTAGTTAAAGCAAAAAGAACAAAACACCCACCATAAAAACAATATCAGGGTTTGGTGCCGACTCATCAGAGCGTTTTATAACAAGAACAATAAAGAGTCGCCAGTAACAAGCAGATGGGTTTACAAGGTGCTTTTTTGCGGACGCAGCACCAACAGGGATACCAGAGAGCTTAGAAGATCAGCTAAATCCGGAGTATATCGGAAAGGCGGCCGGGCAAAACTGGGAATATGGAAGTTAAATAAAGCTATTTTCCACACAGCTTGCAAACCCATCTGTTTGTTTTCCTTTTAAGCCTTGGAGCGTCTAAGCTGCGACAGTAGCATCCCGGTCATCATCAGGACGCACCCTGAAAAACCTCTCAGTCCAAGCTGCTCGTCCAGCAATAACCAGCCTCCCAGTACCGCAAAAACAGCTTCCAGGCTCATAATGATAGCCGCATGAGAAGAAGCTGCATCTCTCTGGGCAATGATTTGAATCGTAAAAGCGACACCGGTAGAAAGAACGCCGGCGAACAGCAGAGGCCCTGCACTTTTTAGAATGGCATCAAGGCTGATGGGTTCCAGATAAAGAGCAACCATCATGCTGCATAAAGCGGTCATAAAAAACTGTATTAATGACAGCCTCAGCGGATGAACATGCCGGGAAAGCCAGCCAATAAGCAGTATTTGAATGGCATACATCAGGGCAGAGCCTAACGTCAGCACGTCACCTTTATTGAAATTCAGGCCATCCTGTACGGTCAGGAAATACAGGCCCGCCAGCGCAATGGCTCCACCCAGCCAGGTTGCAGGGCGGGTACTGTGCCCAAACCAGATCCCCAGTATTGGCACCAAAATGATATAGAAACCGGTGATAAAGCCAGAGTTACCCGCTGTGGTATACAACAGACCAACCTGTTGAAAGGATGAAGCAAGAAAAAGTACTACACCGGTCAATGGCCCCCATTTCAGCAGCAATTGACTGTCGTATTGCGTTTTATGGCCGGAGACGTTCTTTCCGGAGATGTTTTCCAATAGAAAATAAACCGGTAATAACGAGATAAAGCCCAGAGCAAAACGGCAGGCATTAAACATAAATGGTCCAAGATGCTCCATGCCTTTGATCTGGGCAACAAAGGCAAACCCCCATATTGCAGACACCCCCAGTAGTAAAACATCTGCTCGAAGCGCTTTGGTTTTCACAGTGCATAACCCGGCTTGTTGTGGCCATCCTTTTGCCAGGCTGGCCCGATTATTATTGATGAAGGCTTATACCGCTATCAGCGGCTTATCATTGTCGCCTGCTTTTTTGCTGAGAGCATTTTGCCACCAGCAGCAAGGCTCGAAAAGTGTTTATCGACGGATGATGCAAACCCGGGAAAATAGACTAAGCCCTCATGGCGCAATACCATTACCAATAATTATTTTCTTAAGGTTCGGACAAGCCTATGGTCGATATGCATCAAACCTGTTGTTCTCTGCTGCCTGAGCTGTCTGAACAGGACATGGGTCGACTGGCAAAAATTTTCCAGCTGCTGGGAGACACCAAAAGACTGCAGCTGGTCATTGCCTGTCTTGAAGAGCCACAGCCGGTATGCTGTCTATCGGAAATTTCGGGCATGTCGCAACCTTTAACCAGCCATCATCTGCGCAGTTTGCGGGAAGCCCGAATCCTGCGATCAACCCGCAAAGGAAAGCAGGTACTCTATGAGTTGGATGACCACCATATCCGTCATGTCATTCTCGATATGGCCAATCATGTTAAGGAGCGTTGATAAAATAGTACGGGTTATTGCTTGAGTTTATTTTCCTGGATGCTGAAAACCGCTTCGATATGAGGTCGAAGGATGGGTCTGTTTTCATGTAAAGCCATAGATAAGGCAATATCCACTTTGGAAAACTCACTGAGCTTGTTTTCCTGATTTTGCATCTCTTTGATGTGGTCGAATGCATTTTCAAGGTGGACTTTTGCCCCATGGGTAGTTGCACCCTCGGCAGGAGTCGTATCCCTGGAATGTAAGCCATAAAATTCGTATGCCACCATTCTTTCACCACTGGCATGGTGTAATGAGTTGAAGGCAGATGTTACCGAGCTGCTGGCAGCAGTGGCAGGGTTTTTTTTAGACGCGCCGTTTTGTACGCCATGCAAACTGAAAGCCTCAGAATCCTCTATCAATTTGCCAATCGTTTTTAAGTGGATCATTTCGTCAATTCTGGCCTGAAAATCATCCGGTGTGGCAATGTCTGAACTAAGCTCTATCTTTCGCTCCGCCAGTGAGGTTGCTGGTTTGGAGTTCTCCCCCGGGGCTTCAGGTATCTGCTTGATGGCCTCAGTGGTAGTCACCTGTTTATTGTCAGCGGTTTTACCCGGGGAATCGGACACAATGTCATTATTTGGAATAGTTGGTTGCGATGATGAAGAACCTGCGGGGATAGCGCTCATTATTCTTTCTCCTGATAACCATTCAGCCTGATTCAAAAATCCATTATTTCTGACATTCAGCTTAGCAGTGGATTTCTCCGCAGAGTGGTTACAGCAATACTCTTGGCAAATCGATCACGGGTGCAGGCTCCGGTCCATAATAAGAAAGTATTAATCGAACAGACGCTTGATAATTGCACAATGCACTTAACAATATTCATTTTGATGGCTTGACGCACCACAAATATAAAATTATTTTTATATAAACATATTTTTATATTATGACGAGTGAAGCTATGTCATCCTGCTCCGCAACCGACAGTGACAGCCCACAGAGTGACACAATGAAAAGTAGCTGTGCTGCATCTTCATGCTGCGGCAATAACACTCAATCAGAAGCTTCTTCAATAGAAAGTCAGACTTCTTCGGTATCCGGCAGTATGCAGCTAAGCTGGATCATCACTGGCATGGACTGCCCGGGCTGTGCCGCCAAAATTGAGAATGCCGTAAAGGGGCTGAACGGTGTGACTCAGGCTCGGGTCACCTTTGCAACAGAGCGCCTGCTGGTAGAGGTTGAAAATCGAGCAGGCATCAATGACGACATCCTTAGAACTCTCAAAGAACTGGGCTTTTCAGTTAAGGACGACGCCGCTTCAGAAACGGCAGCTGGCAGTGTCCTGAAAAAATACTGGCGCATTATGTCACTGGCTACGTTTATGCTGTTCGCGGTATTGATTCAGGGCACCTTTCCCGTTGCTGGCAACGTGTTTTTTTACCTGGCGACACTCTGGGGGCTCTACCCTGTTGCGACCAAAGCATGGCAATTAGCCAGAAGTGGCTCTCCCTTTTCCATCGAAACCCTGATGAGCATCGCGGCCATTGGTGCCCTGTTTCTGGGTGAAACCGTTGAAGCCGCCATGGTGCTTCTGCTGTTTATGATCGGTGAGCATCTGGAGGCATTTGCGGCAGGGCGGGCTCGACAGGGTGTCCAGAAACTGATGGCGCTGACACCAGAAACGGCTTACCGTATTGACCGCGATGGGCATAAAACAGAGGTTTCTGCCCATACGCTGACGCCCGGAGACATCATCGAAATATTACCGGGCAGCCGTCTGCCCGTTGATGGTGAACTCTTAACGCCTAACGTTAGCTTTGATGAAAGCGCACTGACCGGCGAATCCGTCCCTGTTGAACATAACCCCGGTGAGAGTGTGATGGCTGGCTCGTTATCGGTGGATCGGGTTGCCCGACTCAGGGTAATTTCAAAGCCCGGAGAGAGTGCGGTTGACCGTATCATCCGTCTGATCGAAGAAGCAGAAGAGCGAAAAGCGCCAGTGGAACGTTTTATTGATGCATTTAGCCGCTGGTACACACCATTAATGATGTTTCTGGCGGCACTGGTGGCTGTTGTTCCTCCGCTGGTGTTTGCCGGGTCCTGGGTCGAATGGATCTACAAGGCACTGGCACTGTTACTGATCGCCTGCCCATGTGCTCTGGTGATTTCAACGCCTGCTGCTGTTACCTCGGCCCTGGCCAGAGCGTCTCGCAACGGTGCACTGGTCAAGGGTGGTGCAGCCCTTGAACTATTGGGTTCGGTCACAACGGTCGCCTTTGATAAAACCGGCACACTGACGGAAGGAAAGCCTGCCGTTACTCACATAGCATCGTTTGACCGCTCAACATTCAATCCAGAGCCCAACCAAGAGCCCAACCCAGAGCAGGAAATCCTGCGACTGGCTGCAGCCGTCGAGTCAGGTTCAACACATCCACTGGCCAAAGCCATCGTCGCCAGGGCTGATGAGATGAATATCAGGCTCCCTGCCGCTGCGGACATTGTGGCCAAAGCCGGACTGGGTGTGCAGGGTCAGGTGGAAGGCAAAGCGGTGGTCGTTGGCTCACCACGACACTTACAGGACAGTATTGATCTGATTACAGGCGCTCAACAGAAACTTGAACAGCTTGAAGAGCAGGGTAATACCATTGCGGTAGTGACGTTTGAAGGGCATTTGGTGGGCTTTATTGCCCTGCGGGATGAACCAAAAGCCGAAGCTCCGAATGCTATCGCAGCCCTTAAAGCCATGGGTATCAACAGTATCATGCTCACTGGTGACAACCCACGGGCTGCGAAAGCCGTCGCCAGCCAATTGGGAATGGAGTATCGTGCGGATCTCCTGCCCGGAGATAAATCTGCTGAAATAGAGTCGCTGCGCAAACAAGGCCGGGTTGCCATGATCGGTGACGGCATCAACGACGCCCCTGCACTGAAGACGGCAGATATCGGCATTGCCATGGGATCGGGTGCCGACGTTGCTCTTGAAACCGCAGACTGTGCGCTGACCCATAACCGTGTGGCAGAACTTGCGGACCTTATTGGTCTTTCCCGCGCCACCATGTCCGTTATCCGCCAGAACATTTTCCTGGCCGTGGGCAGTAAAGCCTTCTTCCTGGTCACCACCCTGCTGGGCATGACCGGACTCTGGTTTGCTGTCCTTGCCGACACCGGTGCCACAGCCCTGGTCACCGCCAATGCCCTCAGGCTATTGCGAAATAAAAAAGCGAGCCCGGATATTTCATATTAACAACGGGGTAAGGATACCCCCTTTGCTTTCAATGAGTTATATGTATATCAATAGGTTAAGAATGCACTTTAGTACAACCATTAATGGTTGTTAGTGGTTACAGACAGCTTTTTTCGACACCTGAGAATAAAATATACGACAAAACTCTGTCGGTCTGGATGAATGGTTAGTTCATAAGTGAGTGATATTATAGGGAGAGTTTATAGGTGGGGGAGAGAGTGAGAGATCACCATCATTCTGGCTACACAGAACCTTCGTTCAAATTTGGTATTGGTGCCCAACTGAAGCGAGGCACCACATGACACTGATTTTTCACTATCTGATAGGATTAAACTGGCTATTGGCTAAACAGTACATTTTCTTTTTAGTGAGATTATGTCGAGTCTTCTCTATGTCAAATGAACCATATTTATGACATTGATCCCTGAAATAATGCTGTGCCTGGCGGCGACATCCACGATTCTCTACGGAACCTCTCTTGTAATTAGAGCAAACTGCATTGTAGTCAATCTTGTTATTTTCATAGCTATTAACGAACCTGATAGTAAACATCATGTTTATTGATATTCACTGACCAGCTATTAAAGCTAATAAATAAAAGAACGGCCATGACTTTAAACTTCAAGGAAATAGATTGCATTTTGTTGAAAACCACTAAAACACTTTTTATCATCAGTACTCTTAGCTCAGGAACTCATTTAAGCCCATGCACAATGAAAGGGTGCTCTCTCGGGTTAATAGCTGACTCAGCAATCAAATAGAACTTTGCCTGACATAACGTTAGACCACAGTTGTTCCCCGCGCCCCTTGCTATGGATAAGAGATCTTGTTTCCAGAAGTACTTCTGCCCCGGCTAATTTCCACCTCATTCGTGAACCGCATAGCCGTTGTTTGACCAATGTCTTACATGCTGCTTCTGTGACTCCGGAACCGATCGGCCAGTTTTGCTCCAGAGCCTCTTGATACTTCATTAAGTGATGATTGTTGGTAAAGTAGGTCACTGCTTTGTAACGCTTTTCTATCAGTGCCGTCGTCTTTTTTGGGAGTTCTGCTGATTCAATTTCCTTATTGATTTGTACCTATTATAGGTAACGACCGTCGTATGATATTATTCTCGCCTTCATACCTTCATACCTCCATAAATGAGGCAGTAATGAATAATATTGACGGTCGCAGGCTTTCAGACTCCATCAGGGAAGAAATTCGATTCAAAGCAATAAAGGACTGGAATGCAGGTATGAGTCCTACAAATCTTGCTCACAAGTATGGAACCTCAAGAAAAATAGTCTATCAATGGATAGACCGATACAAACAGCGTGGCTGGGACGGCCTGAAAACCCGTACAGGTAAAACTGGCCCCAAGCCAAGACTGTCAGCCGTTCAGGAGCAACAGCTAAAGCTACTTCTGAGAACCCGAACACCTATTGATTATGGCTACCAAACTACATTGTGGACATGCCAGATCATAGCAGCACTCATTGAAAAGACTTTTCAGGTCAAGTATGTACCTGGCGGTGTTCGCAAACTGTTAAAACGCTTGGGTTTCTCGCCCCAAAAGCCTCGCTGGGGGGCTTGGGAACAGGATAAAAAAAATAGAAGAATGGCTTGATGAGCGTTATCCCGCGATACTTCGGCAAGCAGAAGAACAAGATGCAATCATCTTCTTTCTGGATGAATCTACAGCAAAATCTGAGTGCCATCGTGGCAGGACATGGGGCGTAAAAGGACTAACTCCAGTTGTAAAAACAACAGGCTCCAGACACAGGTTGAACATTGTTTCTGTAGTGAGTTCAGAAGATATCCTGAGATACCGGACATTTACCGGGAAAATGGATCGCTTTATGTTTGTTGACTATCTGAAGTCATTGGTCCGAAGTGTTGACAAGCCAGTGATCATAATCACAGATGGTCATCCTGCACACCGGGCAAAATATACGAAAGCTTATGTAGAACAAGAGCCGAAGCTGCTTGGGCTGCACATACTGCCAAGCTATTCTCCGGAGTTAAATCCTGATGAACAGGTCTGGAATCAGCTCAAAGAAAAGCTGGGAAAAGTCGCTTTGAAGACCAAAGATGAGTTCACAAGTTTTGTTCGTAGCAAGATGCGAGCACTACAAAAAATGCCTGAAGTGGTGAAAGGTTTTTTCAGGTTGCATGACACCAGATATGCTTGCAGGCAGTGTTACCTATAATGGTTGGAAATCAGTAAGTATTTTCCTGGCCGCACCGAACGTGTGTTTCAGGTTATGGAGCCTATCTTCTAACCAGAGCTTTCTCCTGGCTTTACTGTCTGGAAATAATGCTTCTGCTGCCCCGGCCAAGTATTCCGAGGCATGATAAAAATTGAGTATCTGAGCCGAGGTGTGCTCCGTCAGATAGCGCCAGTTTTCTTTAGCACCATCAGCGACCCCCACATAAGTCGCTTGCGGGTAAAGGCGTTTTAGTTTTGCAATCTCCTCGTCCAGTTTGCCCATAAAGCTATGCTTGCCATATTCAGGTGAGCTGGCGGTATAAATAGTGTGCAATCGATCATCACCATTGGCCGATTAAAGACTCAGGGTTCCACACATCGCTTCTCTCCAGCCGTTTTCACAGAGCAACATGCAGGTTCCATCCAGACCTATGGCAATGCTTTCGACAGGTTCTGGCAGGAGCGGCAAGTCATATTCGATGTCTTTCACTCGACTCTAAAGTTTTAGTCTGATTATTGGGTCAAATTTGAGCAGGTCTCACTGCTGCTACTCGGACTTTAGCTGCGCAGGGTCTTCATCGTGGCAACAGGAGGCCTACTGTACCAAGCTTGGTTGCAAAGTAATGTATTGGCAACATTCATGTAACCATGCTCATACGTATTCTTCCCGGCGCTACCCAGTTTATTGATCATCTCGATCAAGCTTTACGTCGCGCTCCGCAAGCTCAGCGACTGACTATCAAGCAACGCTATTTTCTGGCATTTGTCATTTCGGCAATGATTCTGACGCAGAAGCTCTGTTGGGCAACCATGGAACGTCGAAGCCTTGGCCAATACACATCAGCCGCCTTATGGTGGATGTTTTACCGATCCGAAATTGTCTGGCATCTACTGCTACGCATCAGTGTTCTCGTCATTATTGACCGCTATGGTTTATCAGAGGGAAATCTTCTTATTGACGACACCGGGCGCTCACGATGCAAACGAACCAAAAAGATAGGCAAGACCCACAAGATCAGGGAGAAGAAGACCAGTGGTTATGTCAACGGTCAGGAGCTGGTCTTTCTGGTTTTACAAACCCCGCTGGTGACCATTCCCATTGACTTCCGGTTCTATATGCCTGACCCGAAGATGACCGAATGGCGGAAGAAAAGAGACTTGTTGAAAAAACAGGGAGTTCCTTCAAAGGATCGACCTCCCAAGCCAAAGCCCAACAGTGAGTACCCAACAAAACAGCTACTGGCGCTGGATATGATTCAGGCTTTCCAACGGCACTTTCCTGATATGAACGTCACCGGCATCCTGGCGGATGCTCTCTGTGGTGATGCCCATTTTATGGATGGAGCTTCCTCAATCTTATCGGGAACACAGGTGGTTAGCCAGCTCCGTTGGAACCAGACGGTGATCTACAAAAACAAAGAAGTTAATCTGAAGACCTATTTTGACAGTTATCTCGGGCCTGGCGTTAAAAAAACGCTGGTCATACGAGGAGGAAAGGAGCAAAAGGTGACGGTATTGTCTGCCCGTCTCAAGGTTAAAGCCCATGGGCAGAAGCGATTTATTATTGCTTTGAAATACGAGGGAGAGGACGACTATCGCTATCTGGCCGCCACGGATGTTTCCTGGC
>NZ_JBLYNV010000058.1:0-34542 GCF_049310165.1 Endozoicomonas sp. ALE010
CCAAGGTTGAGGTCGCGAGTTCGAACCTCGTTTCCCGCTCCAGATTCAGACCGGAAGCTGTCTTTAAAAGGTTTCACTGCGGGAATAGCTCGGTTGGTAGAGCGCAACCTTGCCAAGGTTGAGGTCGCACTTTCTTGTGACAAGAGCGAACCTCGTTTCCCGCTCCAGATTCAGACCTGAAAGCTGTCTTTAAAAGGTTTCACTGCGGGAATAGCTCAGTTGGTAGAGCGCAACCTTGCCAAGGTTGAGATCGCACTTTCTTGTGACAAGAGCGAACCTCGTTTCCCGCTCCAAATCTAGAGCTTGAGTGATGATTGTGTCATTTAAGTCAGAAGGATTGCGTCCCCTTCGTCTAGTGGCCTAGGACACCGCCCTTTCACGGCGGTAACAGGGGTTCGAGTCCCCTAGGGGACGCCACTTATTATCGAAATGTTGTATTTGCTATCCAGAATGGCATAATGCGACAGGTTGATATGGGGCTATAGCTCAGCTGGGAGAGCGCAACACTGGCAGTGTTGAGGTCAGCGGTTCGATCCCGCTTAGCTCCACCATTTCTATTGCGGTAATTACTCTGTTGTTAGACCACTCTATTCAGAGTGGTGTCACACTTTTTTGTGAAAAGAGTTATTGCATGCTTTGTTTCAAATCTAGAGCTTAAGTGGTGATTGCATCATTTAAGTCAGAAGGTTTTGCGTCCCCTTCGTCTAGTGGCCTAGGACACCGCCCTTTCACGGCGGTAACAGGGGTTCGAGTCCCCTAGGGGACGCCACTTATCTCTTTCAGAGAGTCAGGGCTGAAAAATCTTAAAATCACCTCGCAGACTGAATAGCTCAGTTAGCAGAATACAGCGCTTGCCAGCGTTGAGGTAAAACTTACTTGTCACAAGAGTCAGCCTCGTTTAAACATCCAATTAAAAAAAATCAGCCTGATGGCTGATTTTTTTTGCGTGAACTTCCTTATTTCCCTTTACCCATCAATCCTCAGTCATACTGTGATTTCGGATTGGTTTCTGGCTAAAATGAGCCTTAACGAGCTTGGGACTGACGTCTCTGCTTTTTCAGAGCTTTAAAGCCTTCTTTCAGTAAATCAACCAGCTTAAAGTCATTCTTGGCCGCATACACCTTAAATTCCCTGGAAAACTCAGGGGATACTCGGAAGCTGAGCCCGACCCATTCATCATTGGATGATTTGGCTTGCTGCTTATTTTTTGTGGTGGTGCTTTTGGGTTGTGCTTTCTGTCTGGGCATGGTCTTCCCCCATTCTTTTTTGTTTAGAGTTGTGTGGATTTATCGTCAAAAGTACTAAAGAGTTTAGAAGAAACGGGGGATTTCGCTGCTTTTGATGTTTTGAGAGGGGGGGGGGTTGGCTTGAGAGGTTCTGGCGAAGGGGGATAGACACCGGCAAAGGCCGGTGCCTAGGAGCCTGTCCGAGAATAGACTGCCCTACCGGCAACTGCTCCTGCGTTGCTCTAGCTCCTGCATCCATGCAGTCGTGCGGTGGCAGCAAATTGGTCTAAAAAGTCGGAAATTTTTAGTAAATAGAACCGCTATTCACTAAAAATTTCCGACTTTTTATCCTCAATTTTCTGCCATCCTCGCTACGGGCGCTATTCTCGGACAGGCTCCTAGCTCTGATTACAGCACGTCGATACTGCTCAGGTCATTATGGGCTTGCTCAAGACGGGAGATCATGGACTCCTGGCCAGCTCGCAGCCAAACCCGTGGGTCGTAGAACTTCTTGTTTGGCTTGTCGGCACCTTCAGGGTTGCCCAGCTGGCCCTGCAGGTAAGCTTCGTTCTTCTTGTAGTAGTTCAGAACGCCTTCCCAGCACGCCCATTGGGTGTCTGTGTCGATGTTCATCTTTACTACGCCGTAAGAGACGGATTCACGGATCTCTTCCAGGGTAGAGCCGGAGCCGCCGTGGAATACGAAGTTCAGTGACTTGGCCGGAAGGCCGAACTTCTCAGAGCAGTACTTCTGGGAGTTGTCGAGAATCTTCGGTGTCAGCTGAACGTTACCTGGCTTGTATACGCCGTGAACGTTGCCGAAAGAAGCGGCGATGGTGAAGCGGTGACTGATCTTGCTCAGAATTTCGTAAGCGTAGGCTACGTCTTCTGGCTGGGTGTACAGCATGGAGCTGTCCATGTGAGAGTTGTCAACGCCGTCTTCTTCACCGCCAGTGCAGCCCAGTTCGAACTCCAGTGTCATGTCCATCTTGGCCATACGCGTCAGGTATTCGGCGCAGGTGGCAATGTTTTCTTCCAGAGACTCTTCAGACAGGTCGATCATGTGCGAAGAGAACAGTGGCTTGCCGTGCTGCTCGTAAAACTCTTCACCCGCAGTCAGCAGAGCATCGATCCATGGCAGCAGTTTGCGTGCGGCGTGGTCAGTGTGAAGGATTACAGGGATGCCGTAAGCTTCAGCAACTGCGTGGACGTATTTTGCACCGGCAATGGCACCCAGGGCACCGGCAGGGTCAGTCTTCAGGCCTTTACCTGAGAAGAAGGACGCACCACCGTTGGAGAACTGAATGATAACAGGAGACTTCACTTTTGCCGCAGCTTCAAGAACTGCGTTGATTGAATCGGTACCAACAACGTTCACTGCTGGCAGCGCAAACTCACCGGCCTTGGCAGCTTCAAAGATTTTCTGAACGTCATCGCCGGTAACTACGCCTGGCTTTACCAGGTCCAGGATTTTTTGGGACATGTGGCTGATTCTTCCTCGATCAGGGGTTAACAGTGTGTTTCAGTTTGAGTACCGTGTCTGGTCAGGACTTCTATTCTTGCGGCTACCTGAACATATGTAGTTAACCAAATGAAATCATATATTTCTGACTAAGTTGTCAGTCACTCTGCGGCGTTGCAACTCCGGTCACATAGCTACGGCTATGCTCCCTACGTTGCGCCTTGCATAGCAACTGCCCACTTAGCCAGAAATATACGATTCCATTTGGCCAACTACTTAGCGACATAACCGAATCGTTCGGCATTTTGTCATCAGGGCTGAGAAATTCCGGATTAGACACTTCAAATCCTTGCTAATGATACGGAAAGGTTACAACAGGTAAAGCCTTTTTTCCTGATTAATAAAAAACTATGGCGGGGGGATTTTATAACTGTTGTTTATTGTTGTCTGTTTCTGTTTTTTTCAATGTGGTTGTGTTTTTTTCAGTGGCCGGATTTTGAAAGTGTTGTTTCAGTTTATTGGTTTTTATTGAGAAGGCCGTTTTTTAACAGTTTTTCCGAAGATTTAGTCTGGAAAAAAGCATGTCAATGTATGAATGCTGTTGATCTATTTTGGTCCTCTTTTGGCAAAAAAAATCAATAGTGGTTTTTTGATTTGAATCAGTTTTTTTGAGGTTTTCTTGTGTTGTAATGCTGAAGACAGAGAGCGATATATACCTTAAGTCAAATAAAAAATATTTTTAAATAATTATTTGGAATAAAAATTTTGTGATACCCAATGAACTTGCAAAGCCTAACGCAGGCAATTTTATCGAAGTTGAGAGTTTACCAATAAATGGCAATGGTCAGGCATTAATACTCAGGATGCACTATCTTGAGGAGGTTGAAATAGAAGACGGAGACCTGATGATTGCCAGCTTATTAAACAGCATTTCTATTCTGGGCAAAGATATAAAAAAACAGCCTCGGAATAATAGATAGTTTTTTTAAAGGTTATCTTGGTTAACTACTAGATAGAGGGCGATAATCATGGCCGGAAAAAAGCAGGCTGGAAAAACTGTAAATAAAGATGCAGTTGTTCAGGATGTTGATGCTCAGATTAATGCGTTAATTGAGCGGGCAATGGTGGCAAGGGAGAAGTTTCTCAAGCTGACTCAGGAAGATGTCGACAGGGTCACCAGGGCTATGGCTCTGGCGGGTCAGGCAGCTCATATGGAGTTGGCTCGAATGGCTGTTGAGGAGACCGGTCGTGGTATCCTGGAAGATAAGGTGACCAAAAACATCTTTGCCACCGAATATGTTTACCACTCCATCAAATACGATAAGACCGTAGGCGTTATTGAAGACAACGCCGAAGAAGATTTCATGCTGGTTGCTGAGCCTGTAGGCATTGTGTGTGGGGTGACTCCGGTGACTAACCCGACCTCCACCACCATGTTCAAGTCCATTATTTCTACCAAAACCCGTAACCCGATTATTTTTGCCTTCCACCCCTCCGCTCAGAAATGTTCCAGTGAAGCTGCCCGGATTGTTCGCGATGCGGCGGTTGCGGCCGGTGCCCCTGAAGACTGTGTGCTGTGGGTCGAGTACCCTTCCATTGAAGCGACTCAGAAGCTGATGACGCACCCTGAAGTCGCCGTTATTCTGGCGACCGGTGGCTCCGGCATGGTGCGCGCAGCCTACTCTTCCGGTAAGCCTGCCCTGGGCGTAGGTTCTGGTAACGTACCTTGCATTATTGACCAGTCTGCAGATATCAAGCAGGCCTGTAATGACCTGGTGATGTCCAAGAGCTTCGATAATGGCATGATCTGCGCTTCTGAGCAGGCCGCGATTGTGCATCAGGCGGTCTATAAAGCGGTGGTCAAAGAGCTGAAGTCCCAGAATGTTTACTTCACTACGCCAGAGGAAACCAGTCGACTGGCTGAAGTTGTCATTCATGACGGGCATGTCAACAGTAAGATTGTCGGTATGAAGCCGTCTTATATTGCCGAACTCGCCGGTATCAAGGTGCCTGGGAATACTCGTATTCTGGCTGCAGAAATTGAAGGTGTCGGTCCTGAGTTTCCGCTGTCCCGGGAAAAGCTCTCTCCGGTTCTGGGAGTGCTTAAGGCGAAAGATACCCATCATGCTGTTGAGCTGGCGGATCAAATGCTCAATTTTGGTGGTCTTGGACACTCTGCCGTGTTGCATGCCCAGGATAACCAGGTGATTGATGAGTTCTCTCTGGCCATGAAAGCCGGTCGTATCATTATCAACTCACCCAGTACCCACGGTGCCATTGGTGATATTTACAACACCAATATGCCTTCCCTGACTCTGGGTTGTGGTACCTACGGTGGTAACAGTACCACCTCCAACGTATCTGCGGTAAACCTGATCAATGTCAAGCGTGTTGCCAAGCGCCGGGTCAACATGCAGTGGTTTAAGCTTCCCAGAAAGATTTACTTCGAGGCCAACTCTCTTCAGTACCTTGAAAAGATGCAGGACATCTCTCGTGTATTTATTGTTACTGATGAGATTATTCAGTCCCTGGGTTATGTCGATAAAATCCTTTACCACCTGAGAAAGCGTACAACGCCGGTTCAGGTTGAAATTTTTAATCAGGTTGAGCCTGATCCAAGTCTGGAAACCGTCCGCAATGGTGCCCGGGAAATGGCACGGTTTAATCCGGATGTGATTATTGCCCTGGGCGGTGGTTCACCCATTGATGCAGCCAAGGGAATGTGGCTTTTCTATGAACAGCCGGATGCTGACTTTGCCGGTATGGCCCAGAAATTCCTGGATATCCGCAAGCGCGTCTACAAGTTCCCGCATCTGGGTAAGAAGGCGAAGCTGGTTGCGATTCCGACCACTTCCGGTACCGGTTCTGAGGTAACGTCCTTCGCTGTTATTACCGATAAGGAAAAAGGGGCCAAGTACCCACTGGCTGACTATGAGCTGACTCCGGATGTGGCCATTATTGATCCTAACCTGGTACTGACTGTTCCGAAGAAAGTGACAGCAGATACCGGCCTGGATGTGCTGACTCACGCCATGGAAGCTTATGTGTCGATCATGGCTTCAGATTACACCGATGCTCTGGCGATGAAAGCGATTCAGCTGGTCTTCGATTATCTGCCGCAGTCTTATGAAACCGCTGACCGAAAAGCCCGCGAGAAAATGCACAATGCGTCCTGTATTGCCGGCATGGCATTTGCCAACGCCTTCCTGGGCGTCAACCATGCGATTGCCCATAAGCTGGGTAATGAATTGCATATTTCTCACGGCCAGGCCAATGCGGTATTATTGCCTCACGTGATTGAGTATAACGGCTGCCCTAATCCCACCAAGGTGGCATCATTCCCGAAATATCAGTATTACATTGCCCACGAGAAGTATGCTGAGATTGCCAAAATGCTGGGCCTGCCCGCCAAGACGCCGGAAGAGGGCGTTAAATCCCTGGCCAATGCGGTTCGTGATTTGATGAAGCGCCTGGATATGCCTGCGTCCCTTCAGGAGATTGGTGTGGATGAGTCGCTGTTCAAGAGTAAAATCAGCATGCTGGCTAACCACGCCTTTGAAGATCAGACCACAACGGCGAATCCTCGTTTGCCATTGATTTCCGAGCTTGAGGCACTGCTCACCAAGGCTTATTACGGCAAATAACCTTCGTCTGAAATAGGTCGTATGCCTCTAATCAGAGCTTGGTTAGAGGCATTTTTTTTTAAGTAGTTGTTATTGGCTGTGGGTTAGTCCATCCCAGAAGGCTTTCATTTTGTCCATCAGAGACTGGCCTGCATCTTTTGCCTGTGTGGCAAGTTTTCCCGCTGACTCCTTGCCTTGTTCCAGTTCACAGGCTGTTCGCTCTCCCAGGCATTGTGCTTTGCAAGTGCTGTTGTCCTGCTCATTGATAAGACTCGATGCCTTGCATTTGGCTGCACAAACCGATTGCTTTTGCTCGCAATTCAGCACTTCGGCGGTGATCGTGGAAGAAAAAATCAGCATCCCGACAATAAATAGCTGTTTCATAAAAGACCAATATTAATAAACGATAAGAAGAATGATATTACCAGTTTACTTGATGTTGAGGGTCTGGGTATCAGCAGAAAAATCGATTTGTTGTGTTCTGTGATGTTATTGAGTGTTTAATTTTTTTGGGCCTGTTTCTGCGGTTATATTTTTTATTTATAAAAAATGAAATATTTGATGAATCTAATCATAACCAGTCAGATTGCCTGGCGTTTAAAAATGACTGATTACAAAAAAATTACATTTTTCTGGTGGTGAAAGGATCATACATTTACTGATGTCTTGCTTTCTGTCTTGTAACTATGTTTTTTTGGTTGTTGTTTTTTGATGGGATGGAACAGTTGTCTCTGTTGGTGTGCTTGTTAATGGATTATATTGCTTAAAATTGGTTTTTTTTGTTTTTTTGCTTTCAACCCTGAGTTACGGCAGCTTTGAGATATTTTAAGCGTATCTCTTCAGATACGTAGGTGGTTTCTGTCGTTTTTTTATTGTTGAATAGTTCGTCAGAGTCTTGTGATTAGAACTCTGTGGTCACCGATTCATGTTCATATTTGATAATGTCGATAAATAGGATCTTGCATTGGTGTAGCGGTGAGTGGGCCTGTAACGGGCTTGACTAGGGGGATTACAGTCCGCATTATCCATTTAGGTAAAGGTGCTGATCTGAATGTATGATGACAACGGATCTTGCTGACTGGCTAAGACAGCGTAATAGCGTGGTTCGTTGGGAGTACATATAAGAATTCGGAATCAATCAAAACTGTGACGGCTTTGCTGAATTCCGGTTTTTCGATCAAACTCTATATCACACTGGTGACCTATGAAGCTAACCAGTGGCTTCGACAATCGGTTGATCCCGGATGAGAAGCGGTGTGAAATTATGTGTTATGTATTGTTTTATTTTGCATATTTGTAACTTCGTACCACCAAGAAGTCAACCCTTGTCCGTAAGTTTATGTGCTTCAGGGATACAAGTCCTGTGGAGTGGATTTCGAAATGCGACAGCTAATCAATGTTGTTGTTTGTTTTTAGTGGTGCTGTGACTGGGTAAAATCTGTGATCTGCCGTTAAACCCTGTAGTTAGGTGTTTGGGGTTTGCGATAGGTGTATTTACTGTGCTGCATTCGCTGACGAAATCCTTTTTACTAGAGGCAGGGCGGTAATTCCGCTTTGATTAACGGTATTGGAGACATCATGATCAAGATTGCTATTAATGGCTACGGCCGTATCGGTCGCAACGTACTGCGCGCACTCTACGAAGCTGGCCGTCGCGATGAATACCAGATTGTTGCCATTAATGATCTGGGTGACACCAAAATCAATACTCACCTGACTAAGTACGACACCGTTCATGGCCGTTTCAACGCACAGGTTGAAGAAGGCGAAGGTGCTCTGTTCGTAAACGGTGATGAAATCAAGACTTTCTCTGAGCGTGACCCTTCCAAGCTGCCATGGGGCGAGCTGGGTGTTGACGTTGTCTTTGAATGTACTGGTGTTTTCCGTTCCAAAGATTCCTGCAAGCCACACCTGGATGCTGGTGCCAAGAAAGTTATCATTTCTGCGCCTGGCTCAAACGTTGACGCTACCATCGTTTACGGTGTGAACCACGACACTCTGACTGCAGATATGACCGTTATTTCTAACGCATCCTGCACCACTAACTGTCTGGCTCCTATCGCCAAGCCTCTGAACGATGCTCTGGGCATTGATAAGGGTCTGATGACCACTATCCACGCTTACACCAACGACCAGCGTCTGAGCGATGTATACCACTCTGACCTGTACCGTGCCCGTGCCGCTGCCATGAACATGATTCCAACCGCTACCGGTGCTGCTGCTGCTGTGGGTGAAGTTGTTCCTGAACTGAAAGGCAAGTTCGACGGCATGGCGGTTCGCGTACCGACCATCAACGTCTCTCTGGTGGACCTGAGCTTCGTTGCTGCACGTGAAACCACCGTTGAAGAAGTGAACGAAATCATTGCTATTGCTGCCAAGTCCAACCCGGCCATGGCAACTGTTCTGTCTGTGAACAACGAAGAGCTGGTTTCCATGGACTTCAACCACAGTCCGTTCTCTTCCAACTTCGATGCTACTCAGACTCGTGTTCTGGGCAACCTGGTTAAGGTTATGTCCTGGTACGACAACGAGTGGGGCTTCTCCAACCGTATGCTGGATACGGCCAAGGCCCTGATGAACGCGTAAGGCATTCACCCAGTGAACTCAACACAGGCTCGTTTAACGGGCCTGTGCTGGTTACGATAAATGATATACGTTGGCTGTTGGTAAACAAAGAGAAGACAGTGCTACGGGGCAAGATGGCTCCTATACTCTAACGGCACTTTCTTCTTTTGTTTGCACTCCGTTCAATACATTTGTCCTGCAGAGCAGAGGTGTACAGGTTGTGAACGGCTGCCATGCACATCATTAATCCATTAAGTAGTTGGCCAAATTTCATTTGGTTAACTACTTAAGGCCTGTCGCTTGCTGTAGACTCCGGTGGAGGCTGAAGGCTCCCACGACAGCGGCGGGTTCACAAGCGAGAGGATTATTATGCTCAGACGCACAAAAATTGTCGCAACCCTGGGACCTGCAACAGAATCTGAAGAACAATTGCAAAAGCTTATTGAAGCTGGCGTCAACGTTGTTCGCCTCAACTTCTCCCACGGTGATCCGGAAGATCACAAAGCCCGTGCCAAAACCATTCGTGAAATTGCTGCAAGGCTGAACCGTCCGGTTGCTATCCTGGGTGATCTGCAGGGGCCAAAGATTCGCATTGGCCGTTTCCAGAATGGCAAGATTCACCTTCCGGATGGCGCAACCTTTCACCTGGATGCCAGCCTTCCCATTGATGACGGCGATGAAACCCAGGTGGGGCTCGGTTATAAAGATCTGCCAAACGACTGCAAGGTTGGTGACATACTGCTGCTTGATGACGGGCGGATCAGCCTGGAAGTCATGGCTATTGATGGTCCGAGCATAAAGACCAAAGCGATCAATGGCGGTGAGCTGTCCAACAACAAGGGCATTAACCTTCAGGGTGGTGGTCTTTCTGCGGCGGCATTAACGGAAAAAGATAAGCAGGACATTCTTCTGGCGGCTGAGCTGGAAGTGGACTATCTGGCAGTATCTTTTGTCCGTCATGCCAGCGATGTTGAAGAAGCCCGTCGTCTACTCCATGAAGCTGGCGGAACCGCCGCTATACTGTCCAAGATTGAGCGGGCCGAGGTGGTGAACGACCATGACCTGCTGGCTGAAATTATTTCCGCATCCGATGCCGTGATGGTTGCCCGTGGTGACCTGGGTGTCGAAATTGGTGATCCTGAGCTGATTGGTGCCCAGAAGCACATGATCAGTGAAGCCCGTCGTCTGAATAAACCGGTCATTACCGCCACTCAGATGATGGAGTCCATGATTCACAACACGCAACCAACCCGGGCAGAAGTGTTTGACGTCGCCAATGCGGTACTGGATGGCACTGATGCCGTGATGTTATCCGGTGAAACCGCCACCGGTAAGCGCCCGGATGAAGTGGTCAAGGCCATGAGTCGCATTTGTCTCGGTGCTGAAAAACAGTCCGTTGAGTACATGACGGAGCGCCGCATTGGTCAGTTTACCAATATTGATGAGGCCATCGCTCAGGCAACCCTGTTTGCAGCTAACCATCAGAGTGACATTAAGGCCATCGTCTGTCTGACGAAAAGTGGTGCCACACCGCTGTGGATGTCCAGAATCAATACCCGCCTTCCTATTTTTGCCCTGACGCGTTACCAGACTACCGAGCGCCGGGTTGCCCTGTATCGTGGCGTGGAAGCGGTGGCTTTTGACAGTGGTACTGAGTACGGCCCGGAAGTCAATGGACGTGCAATTAATGTCCTCAAAGAGCTTGGTCTTTTGGAAGCAGGCGACAAGATTATTCTGACCAAAGGCGAAAGTCAGGAAATCGAAGGTGGTACCAACACCATGCAGATTATCAGCGTAAGCTGAGTCAACAGAACCTATTTATTTCTAATTGCTTTACCAGCAGTTAGGCACTTGGAAGGAGAAGAGCCTGGCATGACCGAATTAAAGAGAGTCGGAGTTTTGACTTCCGGGGGCGACGCTCCCGGTATGAATGCGGCCATCCGTGCCGCTGTTCGTGCCTGCATTTACTACGGTATTGTTCCCGTAGTGATTCAGGAAGGCTACAAAGGGTTGATTGAAAACCGTATGGAAGTGGCGGATGCCCGGACGGTTGCCAATATCATTAATCAGGGGGGGACCTTCCTGAAATCAGCCCGCTGTCAGGAGTTCCGCACCAAAGAAGGCCGTGTAAAGGCTTACGAAAATGCCCGGGCTGCTGAGCTGGATGGTTTGGTGGTGATCGGTGGTGATGGTTCATTCACCGGTGCCATGCTGCTGGAAGAAGAGCATGGTCTGCCCTGTATTGGCGTTCCCGGTACCATCGATAATGACATTTACGGGACAGACTTCACCATCGGTTATGACACAGCCCTGAATACCGTTGTCGAAGCCATCGATAAGATTCGTGATACTGCAACTTCTCACAACCGCCTGTTCTTCATTGAAGTGATGGGCCGTGATGCCGGCTTTATTGCTCTGAACACGGGTATTGCTTCCGGTGCAGAGGATATCCTGATTCCTGAGCAGGAAAAGACGGTTGAAGTGTTCATGGAATCTTTGCAGAAGAGTGGCCGTGCGGGCAAAACCTCCAGCATTATTGTGGTTGCTGAAGGTGATCGCAGTGGCGGTGTTTTTGAACTGTCCCGCGCTGTGGAAGAAAACTTTCCTGAATATGAAGTGAAGGTTACCGTGCTGGGGCATATCCAGCGTGGTGGCAAGCCTACCTGCTTTGACCGTGTTCTGGCCAGTCGTCTTGGTGTTGCTGCTGTAGAAGCGCTGCGCAATGGCGACAGTGGTATTATGGTCGGCGTTCGTGACCAGCAGGTGGTGAAAACCCCGCTGGAAAGAGCAATCAGTAAGCACAACCAGATTGACAATCACCTGATGAAAGTGGCTGAAATCGTTTCGGTTTGATTCTCTGGTGTCCAATGGTTGAATGCTGATCAGCAGATGACTAAAGTTCTTTAAGTCGGAAAAGCCTCTGAACAAGAGGCTTTTTGCTTTCCTCCCAGCCGGTATCAGCCGGTCCCGCATCTGTGAAGCGATCTCATGCCACGAGCAAGCTTCACAGAAGATTGTTGTAACAGCCGCAGGTAACAGTTATGGCTATCTTTGACTCTCTCAAAAAAAGTCTGGGCTTTGGCTCGAATGAGGGAACAGTCCTGAAGGCACCTTTGACGGGTAAGATTGTTCCCATAGAGGACGTTCCGGATCCGGTGTTTGCCGACAAGGTGGTGGGAGATGGTCTGGCCATTGGTCCAACCGGGCATATTATGGTCGCGCCCTGTGATGGTGTGATTGGCAAGATTTTTGAAACCAATCATGCTTTCAGTATGGAAACCCCCTCGGGCGTTGAGCTGTTTGTCCATTTTGGCATTGACACCGTGGAGCTGAAAGGGGAGGGCTTTAAACGGATAGCGACAGAAGGGCAGCGGATTAAAGCGGGTGATCCTGTGGTTGAAGTGGATCTTACTTTGCTGAAGGAAAAGGCGAGAAGTGTGGTAACGCCCATTGTGATCTCCAATATGGATGATGTCAGTCATCTGGAGAAGTCCACAGGGAATGTGCAGGCTGGGATTGATACGCTGTTGACTGTATATATGAAGTGAGTCGCTTTCAATGATGGCCAGCCAGACTGGTTTGGCCATTGACAAAAGTCCGCTTATACAAAAACCGTTCAGGCAGGAAAAGTGTCGCGCAGAAACACGACAAAGTCAGTTTTTTGGCATAAATGAAGGGATTTTCATTTGTTGAAACCTGGCTATGTTTTCAGCAAATTCTGGTGCGTCCTTATTAGCCATTGCCATCTCAAGGTCGAAAGCGTCAACTTTCAGATCATCACCAACGACACTGTTGAAGCTTTCTACTGCCTGTTTAAAGTTTGCTTTAGCCACATTAAGGTCAGATTCAAACGCTATGTGAGTATTACTTCTATGACTCAGGTCCTGTAACTCATTTTTACACTTTTGCATCTGTTTCAGGGTATCGCAAAGGTTGGTGAATTTTTTCTCAGTGTCTGGATTTTTGAGGGCCAGATCTATTGGCTGCTCAACACTCTCTTTTCTCTCCGTGCTTGACATAAATGCAGGGATTTTCATTTGTTTATATTTCGCTGCGTCTTCAGCAAATTCTGGCGAGTGTTTATTTGCCATTGCCATCTCAAGGTCTGATGCGTCAATTTGTTTATCCGCACTGACGGATTTATTGAAGCTTTTGACCGCCGCTTTATAGTCTGCTTTAACCAGCTGAACTTCAAGACTGCACACTCGGAATTCTTCCGTACCGCGTGTCAGGTTTTGTAAGTCATTTTTATAAGATTGCATCCGCTCCAAGGTAGAGCAAAGGGTGTCAAAATTCCTTTTGATGGTGGCTGGATTGGCCTGCTTTGCTGGCTGCTCAACATTCTTGCCTCTTGCTGGTTTGTCACTGATGGTTGGGCCGTGTTGCTGTGTTGGCTTGTACTTTTGGGCGTGTCTGTCCCGGATGCTGGTTTTTTCGGGTGTTGACGAAAAACGGGATAACAGGGATGACAGGAATGACTTGAATGTATTTGTTGTTGTGACCTTAAACCCGCGAAAGTCTCCCTCTGATTTATTGGTTTCCGGAGTTTTAACGTCGTTGATTGTCGGTGTCAGGTTGACAGGTTGATGGCCGCCGCCGACTCCATGCATCGCAGTGTCTCCCCAGCACAATTAAGAAGATAGTGAAATATAGTCTATTTGTCGGCTTGTATGGCTAATGAATGAGTGCAAGCCAGAAGGTATCTTTGACGGAATGAATGTTCCCATAAAGGATGTTTCGAATCCCGTGTTTGCTAGGAGGCTGACCGAGAATAGACTGCCCTACGCGGCAACTGCTCCTGCGTTGCCCTAGCTCCTGCATCCATGCAGTTGTGCGGTGGCAGCAAATTGGCCTAAAAAGTCAGAAATTTTTAGCAAATAGAGCCACTATTCACTAAAAATTTCCGACTTTTTATCTTCAGTTTCTCGCAATCCTCGCTACGGACGCTTAAGTCCGACAGGCTCCTGGCGCTTAAGTAGATCAGTTTTCATTTTTTCAAACTTGGCTAAGTCTTTAGCAGATTCAGGCGAGCGTTTTTCCTCCGGCACCTGTAATGCGTCAATATCAATTTTCAGTTGAGGGCCCACCGTTTTATTGAATTTTTGCTGGGCACGGGTACCCTTTTGTTTGGCACCAGCCATGACATTTTGACATTCAGTGATCTGTGCCTTGACTTCCGTGTGTCGCGGGCCATTGACTGCCCCGGGAATCCTCAGAAGCCTGTCGTTAGTGCTATAAAGCTCTGACAGTTCTTCTTGTAACTGTTGTATTTTCTCCAATTCCTGGTTGATTTGAGAAAAGAGTTTCATGGACTTTGGGTTATTACTTGCCTTTTTCAAAGCCTGCTCAAAATCCTGGCTGATGTCTTTGGCTCCGTCGTTATCCCTCTCATTAAACAAGGGTTGCAGGGCGGAGGCGAGCACGGTGATATTTCGTGAAGCAAGCTTGGCGTTGTCGGGGATTGATGGGTAATTTGCAGAGAGAATATTTCTTACGCCTTTAATGACGGTGACTTTGAGCTGGCCAAAAAAGCCTTTGTCAGTCTGGGCATTGCTGTCGTTTGCTGGTGCCAGATTGGCGAGCTGCTGAGTGCCTCCTACTCCATGCATGCGCTTATCTCCGCGATAATTATGAAAATTTTTCTATCGGCTGATTCCTGTCATTCATAAGCACCGCCAGAAGTCCTGAGGCCAGGATGCTTCTGGCGTGATTCCCTTATCACATGGTTTTCATTGCCTCCTGCATTTCGGTACGGATATTGCAGGACTTGGGCCCGAAGATCGCCTGCATATTATGGCCAACTACCACAACTGCGGTTGCGCCCAGTTGTTTTATCCGGTCAATATCGGCATTTTCTGTATTGTTAACGGTGACTCTAAGGCGGGTAATGCAGGCATCCAGGTGTTTAATATTGCCTTGACCGCCAAACGCATTAATCAGGTTAACGGCCAGCTCGCTGGATGGCCCGACATTGACTTCGCTGTCACTTTCATCTTCGCGCCCGGGCGTTTTCAAGTTAAGTGCCAGAATCAATACCCGGAAAATAACATAGTAAAGAACGGCATAGAGTGCCCCGAGAATAATGATCCAGACAGGTTTGGTGGCAATGCCGAAATAGAGCACATAGTCGATCAGGCCATTGGAAAAGGACATGGCCATCTTGATGTTCAGATAGTTGGTGATGGTGTAAGCCATGCCAGCCAGCAACGCGTGCATACCATAGAGCAGCGGAGCAACAAACAGGAAAGAAAATTCAATGGGCTCTGTGATGCCTGTCAGTAACGAGGTCAGTGCTGCAGAGATCATGATACCGCCAGCTTTTGCCCTGTTTTCCGGTTTTGCACAATGCCACATGGCAATGGCAGCAGCAGGCAAACCAAACATTTTGAACAGATAGCCGCCGGCCAGAAAACCGGCGGTTGGGTCTCCGGCAAAGAAGCGGGCAATATCGCCATTAAATACCGTACCGGACTCGTCAATAAATTCACCCATTTCCATATGGAAAGGCACGTTCCAGATGTGGTGCAGGCCAAAAGGGATGAGTAGCCTTTCGACAAAACCGTAAACAAACCCTGCCGCCTCCGGGTTTTCATTCACTGACCAATGGGAAAAGTTATTGATAACGGATTGGACTGGAGGCCAGATAAAGCTCAGCAGAATACCAAGGAAAATGGCACCAATGCCGGTAGCAATGGGGACAAACCGTTTACCGGCAAAGAAACCAAGATACTCCGGTAACTGAATTTTGTAGTATCGGTTAAACATCACTGAAGCCAGTATCCCGACAATGATGCCACCAAAGACGCCGGTATCAATGGTACTAATGCCCATCACCGATGAGGGTTCAAAGCCCAGTTGATTGGCCATGATACCCATGGTGCCGAGCATAATGACAAAGCCAACGACAGCAGCTACTGAAGAAACACCGTCGTTTCCCGCCAGCCCTATGGCCGTACCAATGGCAAAAATCAGCGGCAGATTGCTGAATACGGCACCGCCGGCATGGGCCATAATGCTGGAAATCAGGTCCGGTATGAACGAAAACCCTGCACTGCCCACGCCCAGAAGAATCCCGGCTACAGGCAGTACGGCAACTGGCAGCATTAATGCTTTACCAATTTTTTGCAGCGTACCGAAAGTACTTTTGATCATGAGGGTGGCTCCGGAAAGGGATTAACCGGTCAGACCGCTTCTTGGATAGTAACCGGTCAACTGCAACACCTGCCCGTTATAAATGGCGACGGAGTACAGATACCCTGCTGCAATCAGATTGAGTCAGTCTCGGTTAGTGTTGGAGGAGAAAAACAATAGTCCATAAGAATAGACCAACTGGATGCTTTACTAAGGAGCTTGTCAGATTCTGTTGGTTCGTAGATGAAGCTATTAACAGACGGGTAGGTATATCTCGAAATAACTTGATCTGGATCAAGTGATCGCGTGCGGCTTTTACGTATAATTCAAAGCGTGCACTGGATCAACGAGAGCAGGTCAAACAACAAGAAATGCCCTGCTCCGGGTCTGGGTAGTCAACACCACAGCATGGAAATTAGAATAGAAGCGGGAGCATCAGGGTGGCAGTCAATAAAGCTCAGGTTTGAGGGGACCTGGGCTTTTTTTTATCTTTCCAGAAAATGTTACGATTATTAACGGATGTGAGTATTATTAATCAAATGTAGTTTCCCTGCCCCTGTTGGCAATAAGTCAGATTGGGGCTGAGCAATGGAGCTGATGGATTCATGCAATATCTGATTACCGGTGGTACCGGGTTTATTGGGCGCCGACTGGTTCATCGTCTGCTTAATGAAGGGCATCAGGTGGTCGTGTTGAGTCGTCAACCGGCTAAAGAAGTTCGTCTGCAACTCTCTACCCGGGTAAAGCCTGTTTCCTCGCTATCCGCTGTTAATCCAGCCTCGTATTTTGATGCGGTGATTAATCTCGCCGGGGAGGGCATTCTCGATAAAAGATGGAGCCAGGCTCGCAAAAAGACCCTGCTGGATAGCCGTATTGGGGTAACGTCAGAGCTGGTGGACCTGATTGAGCGGATGGAAAATAAACCGGGCTGTTTCATCAGTGCTTCTGCAATCGGATATTATGGCTTCTCCCGTCCCGGCGAGGAGCTGGATGAGTCCGCAGAAGTGGGCAGTGACTTCGCGGCAACCCTTTGTGATCGCTGGGAACAGGTGGCCAGGCGCGTTGAGACGTTGGGGGTTCGCACCTGTATCGTCAGAATCGGTGTGGTGTTGCACCCCAGTGGCGGAGCGTTGCAGAAGATGCTACCTGTTTTCCGTCTGGGGCTGGGGGGGCCAATTGGCAATGGCCGACAGATCATGTCCTGGATCCATATGGACGATATGCTCAATGCATTGCTCTATCTGGTAAACCATCCGGAAACAAAAGGGGTTTTTAATGCCGTTTCCCCGGAGATTCTGACCAACAAGGCATTTGCCAAAGAGCTTGGGCGTGCGGTTCGCCGACCGGCCATCTTGACCACGCCAGAAAGTGTTCTTGCGTTGATGCTTGGAGAGTCTGCACAGTTGCTAACGGAAGGGCAGGCGGTGACGCCCAGGCGACTTCAGGAAGCAGGCTTTACCTTCGCTTACCCCAATGCCAGAAAGGCTTTGGCATCACTGCTTGCTTACCTGCGATAAACGCTCCTCACTGGCCGGGGGCGTTTCTTATCCTGATCATTGCAGACCGTGTAAATAAATTAACGGTCTCAAAGATTTTTTTATTATAAGATTTCATAACTGATTATAGATATCTCAAGGCTGAGAACCATGACTCAGGCATTGGCCATCAAGAATTTAAAAAAAGTATACGACGGCGGGTTTGTTGCTCTGAAAGGGGTTGACCTGGAGGTCGAGAAAGGCGACTTTTTTGCCTTGCTGGGTCCCAATGGTGCCGGTAAATCAACCACCATCGGCGTGATTTCATCAATGGTCCGAAAGTCTGCCGGGAGTGTCTCTGTCTTCGGCCATGACATTGAGCGTGACCTGGTTCGGGCCAAGCGTTCCCTGGGGGTAGTGCCCCAGGAATTTAATTTTAACCAGTTTGAAAAAGTTGAAGACATCCTGGTCAGTCAGGCTGGCTATTATGGCCTTTCTGCCAGGCAGGCCAGACCCCGTATTGAGCACTACCTGAAAAAACTCGGCTTGTGGGATAAACGCTTTACCCAGTCCCGAATGCTGTCGGGCGGTATGAAGCGACGTTTGATGATTGCCAGGGCGTTGATCCATGAACCTGAATTACTGATTCTTGATGAACCCACCGCAGGCGTGGATATAGAGCTGCGTAGAAGTCTGTGGGAGTTTATCAAAGAGATCAACGACCAGGGCACTACGATTATTCTGACTACCCACTATCTGGAAGAGGCGGAGCAACTCTGTCGTAATATTGCCATCATCGATCAAGGGGAAATCGTGGAAAACACCAGCATGAAACGGCTGCTCAGCCTGTTGCAGAAGGAAAGTTTTGTCCTGGATTTGCGCCAGCCTATTGAACAGATACCGGTGTTTTCAGGCTATAAGGTGAACAAAATTGACAACAACTCCCTGGAAGTTGAAGTGGATAAGAATACAGGCGTGAACGATCTGTTCCGGCAGCTGAGTGAACTTAAAATAGAAGTCGCCAGCATGCGAAATAAAAACAACCGACTGGAAGAGCTTTTTGTCAATATGACCAAAGGTGCCCTGAAAGGTGAAAGCGCAACGGGAGGCGAAGCGTGATGTCAGGCCTGGAACATGGGGGAAGTCGGGGATTGCCAGAAAGGCCGCAACACAGTGAGTTTCGTTATCACTGGGTTGCCTTTGTCACCATCTTTGCCAAGGAAGTGCGGCGCTTTATGCGAATCTGGCCGCAAACTCTGTTACCACCGGCGATTTCCATGGTGCTCTATTTTGTTATTTTCGGGGCGGTGATTGGTTCGCGCATTGGTACCATGAGCGGCTTCAGTTATATGACTTACGTTTTGCCCGGGTTGATCATGATGTCGGTGATTACCAACAGCTTCAGTAACGTGGCCTCCAGTTTTTTCAGCAATAAATTTCAGCGAAGCATTGAAGAGGTGCTGATATCTCCCGTGCCCAACTGGATCATTCTGGCGGGTTATGTGCTGGGAGGGGTGGCCCGGGGTGTGATTACCGGGGCTATCGTCATGGGGTTGGGCCTGTTTTTTGTTGAGCTGGATATCCATGATGTGTTTGCAACTTTACTGGCCGTGGTCATGACCGCCACCCTGTTTGCCCTGGGAGGGTTTATCAATGGCATTTTTGCCAGAAAGTTTGACGATGTATCCATTATTCCGACCTTTGTATTGACGCCCATGACCTACCTTGGTGGTGTCTTTTACTCCATCGAAATCCTGCCCGAATTCTGGCAGAAAG
This sequence comes from Endozoicomonas sp. ALE010, assembly GCF_049310165.1. NCBI lineage: Bacteria > Pseudomonadati > Pseudomonadota > Gammaproteobacteria > Oceanospirillales > Endozoicomonadaceae > Endozoicomonas > Endozoicomonas sp. ALE010. The sequence continues at coordinate 19,258 of NZ_JBLYNV010000058.1, forward strand.
TCTCTATGCTGAATCCGATTCTCTATCAGGTGAATACCTTTCGCTATGGACTTCTGGGGGAGGCAGGTGGTGTTGATACCCGCTTTGCTTTTGCGGTAATGTTGCTGGCGATATTGTTACTGGGTGCTTACAGCTTGCACCTGCTGAAAACGGGTCGAGGTCTGAGAAGTTGATGGTTGTTGGCAATGAATGATGTTCTGCATGCTTCACCGCTGGGTAAAAACAGCGACTACAAATCGGCATACGATCCTTCGCTGCTGTTTCCCATTGAGCGGCAAGACAAGCGTATAGAGCTGGGTATTGATCCGGATAATTTGCCGTTTTACGGTCGTGATCTCTGGTATGGCTATGAGCTTTCCTGGTTAAACCTTTCCGGAAAGCCCGTTGTACGCGTTGCCCGGTTTGAGCTGCCCTGCAGCTCCCCCTGCCTGATTGAATCCAAGTCGTTCAAACTGTATCTCAACTCATTTAATCAATCCCGGTTTGCCAGTGCTGAACAGGTTGCAGACTGTATTGCCCGGGACCTTTCGGCAGCAGCCAAAGCACCGGTGGCAGTGCGGCTATATACCATCAATGAATTTGAGGCTCGTGCTTTTGATCCTGCGCCGGGAACCAATATTGATGAAGTTGATGTCATTGTGGATTGTTACCAGTATGACCCAACGCTCTTGGCCAGAAGCTCAACAGGTGATAAATCAGCGGCTGATAATGGGCTAGTCAGTGAGACGTTGAATACCCATTTGCTGAAATCCAACTGTCCGGTTACAGGTCAGCCTGATTGGGGAACGCTGGTGGTCAGTTATTGTGGTGAGCAGATTGATCATGCATCGCTACTGAAATATGTCTGTTCATTCAGGGACCACCAGGAGTTCCATGAACAGTGTGTTGAGCGAGCGTTTGTTGATCTGCAAAAACACTACAGGTTTACAGAGCTGACGATCTATGCCCAATATCTGCGGCGGGGTGGGCTGGATATTAACCCCTGGCGCAGTAAATCAGATAGCAAACCAGGGGCTCTGCGTTTGATTAGACAATAAGTCTCAATGATTTCTCATCAGGCACAATAAGCGGGAAGGCCGGTGTTTAATCGGTCTTGCTCTTGGTATGCTCGGTCAGATCCCGTAAATCGTCTAATATCTTTGATTTCTTTGTCTCATCGAGTGAAGACAGAGTAACGTTTTGTTCAGCTTCCTTGTAAGCCTGCTGCTCAAGGTAACACCCCTCAAAACGCATTTTCAGTCTTTTTGCCATGTCAATTTCATTTCCGCGGACACAAAACGCAATGAGCGGATTGAGCAGGAACAATTTGTCACTGACCTCTCCGGGAAGGTGCCAAGCGTAAGATGCGATAAAATCCTTGAAATTTGAAATCTCGTGGGGTTCCAGGAACCTGATTACACGTTGCTTTTTTGTCAAAATATCCTTAAGGGTGTCTTTAATTATTTGTTTGCCAGCTGCCTCGGGAGCTGCCAGTTTCAGCAGTTTATCGACATCGTAAGAGCATTGGCGAGATTCTTTCATGAGGGCTTTGACAAGGTCCTTGTCGGTAAGGTGAACTCTGAATTTTTTTGAAATATCTATTGCTCTATCGAAATTAAGCCTGGTAAAACAGAGATTCATGAGGGAGTAAGCCAGCTTGGTATCCTTGATGCCGTGATTGAAAAATTCCTCAAAAAAATTCACTATGTCTTCGTACTTTTCTTCGTCCAGTATTAGTAGCCATTTAGCGTCTTGCAAACATTTTTCCAGCCCGTTAGCCAGAGTATTTTTGGCAAACTCCAGGGATTGGGCATCTTGCAGATTTGCCAGTTTCAGTATTGCTTTGCCATGGTCATAAAGGGAGTGTTCGCCAGGTTCAGCGTCTGGTCCATATTTCCCGATCAGTTTATCGAGAACTTTGCTACTTTCAGCGTCTGATGCGTATTTCTCGTTCAGTTCATCGAGAGCTTTGCTACGTTCAGCGTCTGAATTGCATTGCTGGAGCAGTATTTCGATAGTTTTGGCAGGTTCAGTGAAGGGTGCGTATTCCTGGACCAGTTCATCGAGAGCTATCCTGAGACGGTCTGCTTCAAGATTTGCAGTTGCTTTGCAGGTATCTTTAATATGACAGGCATGGTCGAAATCTTTCCGGTCGAAGAACAACTCAAGAGCTGAATTTGCCAGTGTACTATCATCATGGTCACAACCTGCCAGCAAACAGTCGATAAGCGCTTTAAGCTTATTGTACTCTTCCGGGGGCAAACTACGGATAGATGGTAAGTTATCCTGCAAGACGGTTTTCAGGATATCCCCGGCTTTTTGAGCAGCCTGATCCGGGGATGACAGTTTCAGCGATGCCAATAATGATTGAACCCTTGCGGCATCTTTTGCTTTTACAGCTTCTTTAAGAGCTGACAGAGCCTCTTCCGGATCCATCAGAATTGCGGGCTGCGGATCGGTTGTTATGCCGGTTTCGGATTGTGTGCCTTTACCAGCAGGGCCGCCTTGATCAGAGGAAGAAATTTTTCTGTCGGCAAGGGCCGTATCTGTGCCGGTGCCGGTTTCCAGGAAGCCAATAGCGTGGAGTATGCTGGTAACGACAGCGCCAAAAAAGCTGCTTTCAGCCTTTTCTGGTTTTTCTATTGACTGGTCAGATGGTTCCTGCCCGTTTGAGCTGAGCGGTAGAGGTGATGATTGGAGCTTTGCAGGTTGCATAACTGATTAAGTACCTCGCTAAGGTTATTGTTGTCAGTACTCAAACAGACAATAAAAAAAGCAATTAGTTGCAAACAGTCAAACAAAAGTCTCAGGTTTATCGTAAGCGCCAATAAAACCGCCGTCATAGCCAGCCCAAACTTTACGACTTATCCTTTAGATGCTTTCACTGTCCAAGGTAGCAGCCGCTCCCGTTTCTCAACCGTGTCGGCATAAGGCAGTTCTTTAAAATTGCCCTTTACCTTTTTGCCTGGCTTGGCCTCGCCTTTTTTGGCATCGATAAATTTACGTCTCACATGGTCAAAACACCCAAGCTGCGTTATGCCTTCCTGGCGGCAGACTGCAATCAGGTTGATCAGTTAGTTGCCGGGACAGACGCATCAACCAGTTAGCCATAGTCGTGCGGGTGACCGAACCACCGTAGCAGGCGAGGATTTTTTCCTGCCGGTATAGATGCAGGGCATCACAGAACCTGGCAACAATGATGTAGGCCAGCATGCAGGTTGTCACTGCTGACTTGGGAATAGGATGCCTGGGCAACTCAGCGGCTTTGGTGATTCGTCTTTCTGGTTGATTGTCGTCTTGCGACTCCGGGAATACCCCGCTTCTCCTGTAGGATCTCTTTTACTCTCACCCTGGCAGGGATGATGTCCAGCTCTTTCCAGGCTGTTGCCATGCAGCCGGGCCAGATTTTTTTGTGCAGGGATGTGCCCCTGCCTGGCGGCCTTCTCCAGCCAGGTCAGGGCCACGGTGTAGTTCTGCTCCGTCCCCAGGCCCTTCAGGTGCATACAGGCCAGCTGATATTGTGCAGCGGCAACGCCCTGGTCGGCAGACTTGCAAAACCAGAACAGGGCTTCGGCGTAGTTCTGCTCCCCCCCCAGACCCATCAGGTACAAATAGCCCAGGTTGTTTTGTGCACCGGCGTGTCCCTGATCAGCAGACTTGCGGTACCAGGCCAGGGCCTCAGTATAGCTCTGCTCCACCCCCAGACCGTGTTGGTGCATCCAACCCAGACTGTGTTGTGCACCTGCGTCTCCCTGGTCGGCGGCCTTGCGGGACCAGATCAGGGCTTCGGCATAATTCTGCTCTGTTCCCAGCCCCTTCAGAAACATCCGACCCAGCTGATATTGCGATGCGGTGTCTCCCTGGTTGGCAGCCTTGTCGTACCAGGTCAGGGCTTCGGTGTGGTTCTGCTCCGTCCCCAGACCCTGATAGTACAACCAGGCCAGGTTGCTTTGTGCGGCAGCGAGTCCCTGGTCAGCGGCTTTGCGGAACCAGGTCAGAGCCTCACCGTAGTTTTGCTCCACCCCCAGCCCCTTAAAGTACATCCAGCCCAGGATGTTTTGCGTGCTGGGGTCTCCCTTTTTGGCGGCCTTGCGGAACCAGATAAAGGCCTCGATGCAGTTTTGCTCGGTCTCCCGAGGTAACTCCCCGATGATCCAGCTCAGATTGTTGTGTGCGGCGACACTTCCCTGTTCGAGACTCTTACAAAACCAGGTCAGGGCTTTGGCGTAGCTCTTCCTTACCCCCAGGCCCTCTGCATACATCCAGCCCAGGTTGTTTTGCGCGGAACTGTATCCCTGGCAGGCGGCCTTGCGGAACCAGGTGAAAGCCTTGGCGTAGTTTTGCCCCACTCCCAGGCCCCTTAAGTACATAGAGCCCAGGTTGTTTTGTGCGTCGGGGTCCCCACGCTTGGTGGCCTTTTGGAACCAGTTCAGGGCCTCGGCGTAGTTCTGCTCCACCCCCAGACCAATCAGGTACATTAAGCCCAGGTTGTTTTGTGCTTTGGCATTCCCGTGGTCGGCGGCCTTGTAGAACCAGGTCAGGGCCTCGGCGAAGTTCTGCTCCACCCCCAGACCGTACAGGTACATCAAGCCCAGTCTGTTTTGCGCTACTTTATTGTTGGTGGTCAATCCCGCGCTGATCAGCAGTGCTGCTATTTCCCAACGTTGTTGCTTTAACGACAGGGTTAGCGGGTTTTTCCTATCCAGGAACGAGCGCTGACCGGGGTTGAACCCGGTTGCCAGAATATCTTCTACATCCCTGACCCGGTTACCCTCAATTGACTTGAACAGCTCCTTCCGCAGATTTACGGGCCAGGTCATTGAGGGAGTACTGCCCGTTATCAAGCGGCGGTCAATTGGACACCGTGGGGTTATTTTCACCCAGTTGCTTATGCATGCGTGGTGGTATTCATGAGTGCACGGCTGTAACCTTACGACCGTAGCCGTGTCTTTGATTCGGATCTTCCGGGCCAGGGCCGCTGCAGTTCGAGAGCATCTTGTACCAGGACTTTCCCTGATTTCATCCCAGCAGATTGCACAAGATTGACTGATACTGTTCATAACTTGTCAGACTTGTCTATCAACCAGAAGTTCCGTGAAAAAGCTCCATTCGAAAGAGTGCCGAAATTATTTCCTGATCTATTTCATGAGTAGCCAGCAGGACTACCGGTCTTTAAACTTCATCGCCACCGAGTTGATACAATATCGCAGACCGGTAGGTTCCGGCCCGTCCGGAAATACGTGGCCCAGGTGAGCACCGCAATTAGAACAAAGGACTTCAGTGCGCTCCATGCCAAGGCTGTTGTCTTCCTGCATGGTGATCGCATCGCTGTCGATGGTTTGGTAGAAACTGGGCCAACCACACCCGGCATCAAATTTCACCGATGAGTCAAACAGCTTTTGCTGGCAGCAGACACAGTGAAAAACACCATCTTTCTCAAAGAAGTTATATTCGCCGGTAAAAGGCTGCTCAGTCCCCTTTTCACGGCACACATAGTACTGTTCATCGGTAAGCGTTGCCCGCCACTGTTCATCTGATTTTTTCTCGGTCATCAAATACTGCCCTCTTATTCCACTTTCATCAGTCAACAGAGACTTTCCTAGGATAACCGCCCGGTTAAAAACTATCTACACTAGTGCAACTCTTGCAAGATCAATTCATAATGCCACACGGCAAGCCCAAAGAACCTGAAACCATCGGTAAGACATCCATGAAGGATATTGAAAAATCCACCAAACTCGACAATGTCTGTTACGACATTCGCGGCCCCGTTCTTCGTGAAGCCAAGCGGCTGGAAGAAGAGGGACATCGTGTCATTAAATTGAACACGGGCAATCCCGCGGCGTTTGGCTTTGATGCCCCCGATGAAATCACCCAGGACGTGATCCGCAATTTGCCGTTGTCGCAGGGTTACTGTGATTCCAAGGGCCTGTTTTCAGCCCGCAAGGCCATTATGCAGTACTGTCAACAGAAGAACTTCCCGCCCATTTCTGTTGAAGACATTATTATCGGTAACGGTGTCAGTGAGCTGGTGGTGATGACCATGCAGGCATTGCTGAACAATGGCGATGAGATGCTGATCCCGGCTCCGGACTACCCCTTGTGGACCGCCGCTGTGCATCTGTCCGGTGGCCGTGCCGTTCATTATCGTAAGGATGAGCAGTCAGACTGGTGTCCGGATATTGACGATATCCGCAGTAAAATTACCGCCAAAACCCGGGGGATTGTGGTTATCAATCCAAACAACCCGACTGGTGCGGTTTATCCGGACGACCTTCTGAAAGAGATCGTACAGCTGGCCAGAGAGCACGACCTGATCATATTCGCTGACGAAATATACGATAAAATCCTCTATGACGGGGTTGAGCACACGGCCCTGGCCTCGCTGGCGGACGACGTGCTTTGTATCAGTTTTAACGGCCTGTCCAAATCTTACCGGGTTGCCGGCTTTCGGGCGGGCTGGCTGGTGGTGTCCGGCCCGAAGCAAAATGCCAGAAGCTACCTTGAAGGCCTGGAAATGCTGGCCTCAATGCGCCTCTGTGCCAACGTACCTGCGCAACACGCCATTCAGACCGCATTGGGTGGTTACCAGAGTATTAATGACCTGATATTGCCCGGCGGCAGACTGCTTGAGCAGCGTAACCGGGCCTGGGAAATGCTGGATCAGATACCGGGCGTCAGCTGTACCAAGCCCAAAGGAGCCCTCTACCTGTTCCCCAGGCTCGACCCTGAACATCACAAGATCCATGATGATGAACAGCTGGTACTGGATTTTCTCCTTCAGGAAAAAGTACTGCTGGTCCAGGGCACTGCTTTCAACTGGCCTGAGCCTGACCATCTGCGCATCATTTCGCTCCCCAGGACAGAAGACCTGGAAACCGTAATGACCAAACTTGAACGGTTCCTCAGTCGATACCGGCAGTAATTAACACCGTTAACCCCCGGCTATGCCGGGGTGGCTCCCATAGGTTCAACATAAGTAGTTAACAGCTTAAAAGGGTTGAACTTTTATTATTTATTTTTGTCTACCAATTAAAAAACCAGTGTTCTGTTTAAAAGCCATTGTTCTATTTAATAACTGAGCTTGTCAGGGAAGAAATAAAAGTAATTACAATGGGATTATCATTGTGGATAACTTGCCTCCCACAACATCCAATACAGCACTCTCTGCGGATCCACCCAATAATGATTGCAGAAAAGCCGGGGCGTCATCACGTAAAACCGGGAAACTGGGTGGACGGCAAGTTCAATCTATAACACCTGCCCAAAAACACCAGCTTATTTTAAAAAGCATGATTGCTGAAATGGGTGCACTGAATAACTTCATGAAACATAATTTTCGCACGTATAATCCAGACGCTTCATTGGAACGAGGTGAGTTACTGCACGGTGTTGATACGGGACAACTGTTAAAGCATATGAACAAGTGTAAAGACTTGCACCAGGAGTGCGTCAAGGCAATGGCGACTTGTACAAATCTGGCAACTTTTGAACGCCTGATGAAATCCGCAGATTTTTATGAGGAATTCCAGGAAAATTTTTATAAAAAAATAAATGAAATCGCCGATGACATAAACCGTCAGATCGCTCAAGAGTTATACCGTGTGACCAGTGATAGCGATGATGATGGCGAATCAGTCAGCAAAAATACGACAGATGATATTGTTATAAACTTACCGGATAATATCGATCAGGCGAATAAAACCGAATCTGTCACTCTGCTGAAGAGAGTTCTTAAATGCTTTTCACTTTTTGTTGATCCAACAGCAAAATCACTGAAAAAAAACGAAAAATCCGAACAGAAACTATATTCCAAATGGTGTGAGTTGTTTGCCAGGTCACTGGCCAGGGTACTCGACCATGACCGGGAACTGGATTCTGAGATGTTGTGCTCAGTAAAGACAATCATGGCCGCGTTTGATAAACGCACTTATGGTCAGGATAATTCACTGCATTTACTGGCCGTCCTTAACCAGCTTAATAAGAAAGGTATCCTTAATCCGCAAACGTCGTTTACTGGTAAAGAGATATTTGTTGGTCATGTCATTAAAGCATGTATCGCGCAGTTGGATCATCTGAACAAAATCATTGATTCAAAGGCAAAGGATGGCGAACCGCACCAAATGGAATTGCGCATAAAAGACAAGTTTGTGAACCAGTTGAATGCGCTCAGACCTTATTTTCCTGAGGGCGACCTGTATATTGAGTTTATCCTCAGACTGGTCGTTGATAAGGTTGACCACAACTGGTTTGCGCTGCTGTACGCCGTGGCCCATTGTCCGTCCGAAGCGTTATCGGATCCGCGGCGTGAAAGACTTTCACAACGACTGGCGCAATATCATCCCCAGGCCCAAGCGATGCTGGATGCCCTGTTCACAGGCAATCATGGACAGATACCCGAAGCCACAGTCCCTGACTACTACCCGGTGCTGTGGCTCAAGGCATTTATCCTGAACAAACAGGGTGAACACCACCGTGCCTATGAAGCCATTATCCAGGCGGAGAGCGGTTGTCGGCGGATGCCCGGGCAGAAGCAGCCTGATGTCCGCCTGCAACTGGAAATCCTGCGCATAAAGCTGCGCAGTCAGCCGCTGGCAACAGGACTCCCCGGGTTAAGCTTTGAACAGCTTAAGACCATGAAAGCACAGGCCGACAATCTGATTAGTCATCCCCAGGCCTATTGGACGCAGCACGAACATACCGTGCTTCAGCAATTACGAGGGGAATTGGCGGCACTGTTGCCACAGTATGCGCCAACTGTTACAGAGTCGGTGACACTGGCAGGCACCGGAACCGTCGAAGAGCCTCCCGAAGAGCCGGATACTCTCAACACAGAGGCAGATGTTGTCATGCCAGCACTGCCCCGGAGCCGGAAAACCCTGGTAAAGGAACTGTGCAAAAAACTGAAGGCCGGGATCAGAATCTGGCAGGGCCGTAACCGACCAGAATCGCTGATGCCGGATGACTCATACCAGGTGATGGGGCCTTATGGAAAAACGCTGTCAGCAACGGAAACCATGCGAAAAGATCACTGGAACGGTGGCATTCGGCAATTGCTCACGGAGGTCAATGCCCATCGGGCCTATGGTGATATCATCAGCGAGCTGTCCTGCTACCAGAGAGTCCTTGCCGATCCGACCCGAAAGGGTACCATTGGCATTTATCGCCTGACACTGGAGTTGTCCTGGACCATTATGCGCTATGTTAACGGAGAATACGGGGCAGTAGGCCTGACGGACAGAGAAAAAGGAGAGTTGCTGGATATATCCTGGCAATCTCTGAAGCAATCCGTCTGCCTTGCCATGCGCAGGAACAGCCCATTGCCTGAGCAGGCATCGGACCAGGAACTGGTCGACACCGTCGTCCAATGGTTGCAGCTTCTGAAAGATCCCGAAGCAAAAAAAGAGATGGAATTTTTTATGCGCTGTGCCCTGGGCAGTACGGCTGGGCATATCCATGGCTTTCTGGCAGAAATATTTCCGAGGCAGAAACAACACTCAGACAGCGCCCGGTTTTTCTTTGAAGCGAAGACCCGACTTCAGCCGGACTATCAAAAACCGGTTTCTGAAGCAGGCCAGGATAGCCGCCATGACCTGATGCGAAAAAATCAGCAGCAGCGCTGGAGCCAAGGGCGTTAATAACGCTGTTGCCAACAAAAAAAAGGTGTAACCGGCAATTGTCAAAAGCCTTGAATCTCGCACAACAGGCAGAGATTTACTCTATAATTTCCCCGGGTTATGACGCAGTAAATATAAAATTCACAGGATTCATTGCTCATGAAAGGCACAACTGAAACCAGTAAGGAGCTTGCACAGCTTGCGTGTATCACCTGCCGTGGCACTAAATTTGAGACGGACACATTAACCAAAGTCGGGGCATACTTAGGATTGAAGGTTGGCGTAGGGACTTTTGTTTTAGAAAGAAATACCGTTTACATCGCGAAACAGATGGCGAAAGCAACCGGCCAACCATTCATCAGATCCATGTCGACGAGAGCCCCTGTTGTCATACCCGCAGTAGTAGTGGTCGGAGCAGCTTTGGGAAGGATGGCTCAGACCTTCGAAGACATTACCGGGAAGACGACTGTATCTGATTATGTAATTGCGAATTATGTTAATGGAAAAGCTGCTGTTGACTTGGACATTAACCTCTGAAAGTGTCAGCCTTTCAGCGTTTTTATGGATGATCTATGAACGACATACACATTGACGAATTTTACCAGGACTGCGTAAAAACGCTGGTTCAGCTTTATAATAGCTTCCCCCGCCTGACAACACTTTACGTTGACGATCTGATTACCAACGCCGGCACCGACGAGTACGGCATCCCTAACCGGCGCCACAAAGCCTGTTTTGATGCTATGCTCTGGCTGGCTTCAGAAGGCTATATTCGTTATCAGGATACGATCCGGCAAGACGCGCTGGATCAGGTGGTACTCACGGAAAAAAGCTTTTTACGCTTAAGTCTGCCCACCACTGCCCCGGATAATCCGGATAATAAAAAGAACGACCTGCCGCCGTCTGTTGCCCGGAAACAGGCGACAATGGCTTGGCATTGCCGACAGGCCCTTAACAATAAAGGCGGTGAAGCGATTGCCAGGGCTGCGCTGCAATTTTTTACCGAATAGTGAGCAGAATGGGGGCAGGTATCCGGCTCTTTTTCTGTCAGTACCATGTAAAAATAAAGCGCATTTTATAGACGCTCTTGAAAGGATAAATAGTCGCCTTTATATAAGTAGCTAACCATATGAAATCATATATTTCTGACTCCTTGTTCAGGCACTCTCGGCAACAGTTCCTGCGTTGCTCTAGCTCCTGCATCCATGCAGTCGTGCTTCGTTACAACTCCGGTCATATAGCTACGGCTATGCTCCCTCCGTTGTGCCTCGCATAGCACCTGCCCAAGTAGCCAGAAATATATGATTCCATATGGCCAGCTACTTTGCTGTTTAATGACAATGATGACGATGAGGTCACCTTAACTCATGAAGAGAATCCTGTTGTTTCTGGCCACAAACATGGCAGTCCTGTTGCTGGCCAGTATCACACTGAATATTCTCGGCGTCGGCAGTTATCTGAGCCACCAGGGGCTGAATATGGGTTCCCTGCTGGTATTCTGTGCTGTATTCGGTTTTGCCGGCTCTTTTGTCTCCCTGCTACTCTCCAAAACCATGGCCAAAATGAGCACAGGGACGCAGATTATTGAACAACCGCAAACAGCCCGGGAGCAGTGGCTGGTTGAGACGGTCAGGGAACTCTCTGAAAAGGCCAGCATCGGCATGCCGGAAGTGGGTATCTTCCACTCCCCGGAAGCCAATGCCTTTGCCACCGGGTGGAATAAAAATGCCGCGCTGGTTGCGGTTAGCGAAGGGCTGCTGGACCGCTTCAGCCCGAACGAAGCCCGTGCAGTTATTGGTCACGAAATTGGCCACGTTGCCAACGGCGATATGGTTACCCTGAGCCTGATCCAGGGGGTTGTGAACACCTTTGTCATGTTCTTTGCCCGGATTATCGGTTATGCCGTTGATTCCTTCCTGCGTCGTGATGATGAAGACGAAGGTGGCGTCGGTATGGGTTTTTACATAACCAGCTTTATCGCCGAGATTATTCTTGGTTTTCTGGCCAGTGCTATCGTTATGTGGTTCTCCCGTCAGCGGGAATTCAGGGCAGATGAAGCCGGTGCCGAACTGGCCAGCCGCAGAGATATGATTGCCGCACTGGAACGCCTGCGTGCCGAGTATGAAGCGCCGAGTGCCATGCCTGCAACCATGACTGCCTTTGGTATCCGCAGCGGTGATCGCAGTGGACTGGCAGCCCTGTTTACCAGTCACCCGCCGTTAGACCAGCGCATTGAAGCGCTACGCGCTCACCATTAAGTTCCCCCTTAAGGCCGGTAATCCCCGGCCTTTTTTAACCACTCAGTGCACAACAAAAAAAGGTTTTCCGTCGAACCGTTTGTGATCTTTAAATGTCAACCAGCGCCGGACAGATGAAAAGACAGGACTGAGAAAAACCGCTCCGGTCTATCAACAGCTGCTATTGACTGTTTATAATGGGGTTTTTCGTTAGAACCTTTCGATATGCAACTTTTGTCGCCAGAGCCAGTCTGGATCAATAACAATCAGTCACTTGAAGACTATTGCCAGCGATGGTCCAGGCTTGATGCCATCGCTCTGGATACTGAGTTTATTCGTACAGACACTTTCTACCCACAGCCAGGGCTGATTCAGGTGGGCACAGGCGCGGATGTTTTTCTGATCGATCCACTGGCCATTGATCAGTGGCAACCACTGGCCAGATTGTTTGAAGACAACTCGGTGGTTAAAGTCCTTCATGCCTGTAGTGAAGACCTGGAAGTGTTCAAGCTGTTAACCGATACCGTTCCCAGACCACTGTTTGATACCCAGCTGGCCGCAGCGTTTGCTAACCTGGGATTTTCCCTTGGTTATCAGGCCCTGCTCAGGCAAGTACTGAACATTGATCTGCCCAAGGATGAGACAAGGTCTAACTGGTGCCAGCGACCATTGACGGATGCCCAGATTCGCTATGCCAGCCTGGATGTTGCACATTTACTGGAGATTTATCAGCACCTGGAGCAGCTGTTGGTGCCAACGCCGAAAAAGGCCTGGCTGGAGGATGAGTGCCTGGCCATGACGTTGAATGTGCTGCCTTTTGATCCGGGAAATGCCTGGAAAGAGGTAAAACGAGGCTGGCAATTGCGCCCCCAACAATTGGCTGTACTAAAGGCACTCTGCCACTTTCGGGAAGTTGCCTCCCGCAGTCTGGATGTTCCTCGCAACCGGGTTATCCCCAAAGGCAGCCTCTGGCCACTGGCGAGGTTTCAGCCTAAAGCCATGAATGCCCTGCGGGAAATACCAGAAATGCGTGCCAGTATTATCCGCAACCATGGCGAGCAGATAGTGGATATTATCAGATCGGCCAGTCAGATTCCGGAAGCACAAAGGCCTGAAAAGCTGCCTCTGCCACTGCCAAAAAATGTCAGGGATTGGGGTAAGCAGATCAAAACACTGATGTCGCAACTGGCTGTTGAATTGCAGTTGCCTATGGAGCTGCTGATGCCGGGCAAATTAACCACACCACTGCTGCGCAGCTGGCTGGATCATGGTCGTTTTATGCTACCGGATACCCTCAAGGGCTGGCGTCGTGATATCATCGGCACCCCGCTGATTCAGCAGCTCAATCAATTAAGTCAACAGGAAAAAGGCCATTGAATGAAGTCTCTGGTGACCATCTATAAAAGCCCGAAAAGGGAAGGTATGTACCTGTACCTGAACAAGGGAGCTATATTGGAAAAGACCCTGCCAGAGGCATTATTGCAAGCCTTTGGCAAACCGGTGCATGTTTTTGACCTGTTGCTGACGCCGGAGAAAAAGCTGGCACGGGTAGAGACTGCCAGTGTCCTTCAGGGGATTTCCGATCATGGCTTCTATCTGCAAATGCCCCCCAAAGAGCAGGATGATTACCTGATCAAACTGCCGGATGAGTTTCTTTCATTTAACGACCCAACATGACCGCAAAACCTTTCTGGGAAACCAAAACCCTGGCAGAAATGACCGCCGATGAGTGGGAAAGCCTCTGTGATCGTTGTGGTCGCTGCTGCCTGCACAAACTGGAAGATGAAGATACGGATACGGTTTATTACACGTCAGTAGCCTGTAAACTGCTGGACACCGGCAGCTGTCAATGCCAAAACTACCCGAACCGTAAAGACATCGTGCCGGAATGTACAGTACTGACGCTGAAAGATGTTGAGCTGTTCCACTGGCTGCCCGAAACCTGCGCCTATCGGCTGATCAGCGAAAAGAAACCGCTGTTTGACTGGCATCCACTGTTATCCGGCTCCTGTGAATCTATCCATCAGGCCGGAATCTCGGTAAAAGGATGGGTACATTCAGAAAATGATATTGCAGAAGATGATCTTGAGGACTATATCATTCCCCACAATATGATTGGCTGAAGGATCAACAGCATTTAATACGACCTTCATCCAACATTCATACAATGAATCAGTCCGGTAACCTCCCTGAAATTTTGATCAAATGACAGGACGTTATTTATGTTTTGCTCAGTTAGCCATGCTCAAACAACAGCAATAATGACCTCTCCGGCATTTAGCTCAGTGCGTGTCCGGTGTGGCACTGTTGCCACCGTGTCAGGCCGTTGTATCAGCATGGTTGATGAGCCGAAAAGGCAGAGTTTTGAAAACGCCAGCCCTGGCACAGAACATTCACTGAAACATTGTGGGCTTGCAGCCAGACAGGTAGAAGGCAAGCCTGCACAGCCACCGCTTATGCTTGCCATTGAGGTGGCAGATGACACCTTGTCAGCATCATGTTGTCGTAAAGATAACTGCAAAGAAAACAGCGAATCCACGGTAGGCCAGGAGGGTGATACTCTGGGGCATAGAGAGCCCTCAGCTTATAGAGAGCCCCCCGTGTATGGGAAGCCTTCAGCACTGCAAAAGCCCGGTAAAAAAAACGATTGTTGTATTATTGACATCGAAGGCAGCACCAATAAATCACCGCTCCTGCTTGCAGAAGAGAACGCAGGCAATACGGCCAGCGAAACCATTAGTGCTATTGAAGGTGACTCTGCGCTCATCAGTCAGTTAAATGAACACGGTTTTGCCAGTGATATTTTTTCTGAAGTCCTGCAAACACTCAATCCCCAAAAAGTATATTCCCGATATGTCGTCCAGCATGATGACACACTGAAAAAGTTTGCCGCCAAAGTATTATGTAACGGGGCGGCAGGCACTATTTCTGCTGATGCACTGGACTATATAAGTCAGGCAAAAGGTGCAGCAGGTATTATCTCTGCCATGGTGGCTATTGGCATCGTTGATGGTCTTTATTCCTGTGGCAAGCATCTTCATGAGCATCGGCAACAGCCTGACAATATCCTGCGAATACTGGGTTATGGTACGTACAAATGTATCAGGCCAGTCATGAACCTGCTTCCTGAAACGTTTTGCCAATGTGTCAGAAAAGCCTATATCTATGGGTCTCTTTCCGGTGCCAGTGCAACCCTGCTGGCGGACTTCCTGTCGCACTTATCAAAGTTCGCCATGACAACCTCAGCGGCTTCCTTTATCACTGGGTACGCATGCCCCATACTGTTGCTGGTCCTTACCTCAGCAGGAGGGATGAGCGGAATAATATCCGCTTATGAAAATTATAAAAAAAACACCGCCTGCTAGGAGCCTGTCCGAGAATAGACTACCCTACTGCGGTGGCAGCAAATTGGTCTAAAAAGTCGGAAATTTTTAGCAAATAGAACCACTATT
>NZ_JBLYNV010000059.1:0-34053 GCF_049310165.1 Endozoicomonas sp. ALE010
GGCATCGCTGTTGCCTTTCGTGTACGTACAGAAAGACCAATTTATTCCTCAGCATATCGCCAACCTGCTGTGGGCCATGGCGAAGCTGGTGAGCAACGGGCAGGAGCAGACACCAGCGTTCAACGAGGCCGTGGCATCGCTGTTGCCTTTCGTGTACGTACAGAAAGACCAATTTATTCCTCAGCATATCGCCAACCTGCTGTGGGCCATGGCGAAGCTGGTGGACAATGGGCAGCAGCAGACACCAGAGCTCAAAGGGGCCGTGGCCGTGCTGTTACCCCTTGCGAGTGCACAGAAAGACCAATTTATACCTCAGCATATCGCCAACCTGCTGTGGGCCATGGCGAAGCTGGTGGACAACGGGCAAGAGCGGACATCAGTTTTCAAGGGAGCCATAGCCGAGCTGTTGCCCCTCGTGAACGCACAGAAAGGCCAATTTAATGCCCAAAGTATCGCCAACCTGCTATGGGCCATGGCGAAACTGCTGGACAACGGGCTGGATAGGATATCAGAGCTAAAAAAGGCCGTGGCCGCGCTGTTACCATACGTAAACACACAGAAAGCTCAATTTAAACTACAGGAAATCGCTAACTTGCTGTGGGTCATGGCAAAACTGGTGGACAACGGGCAGAAACAGACGCCAGAGTTCAATGAGGCCGTGGCCGCGCTATTGCCTCATGTGAACGCGCAGAAAAGCCAATTTAATGCGCAGGATATCGCCAACTTGCTGTGGGCCATGGCGAAACTGGTGGACAACGGGCAGGAGTGGACACCAGAACTCAACGAAGCCGTGGCCACGCTATTACCCCACGTGAGTGCACAGAAAGATCAATTTATTCCACAGGAAATCGCTAACCTACTGTGGGCTATGGCGAAACTGGTTGACAATGGGCATGAGCAGACACCTGAGCTCAACAAGGCCGTGACCGTGCTGTTGCCCCGGGTGAACGCACAGACAGCTAACTTTAACCCACAGGAAATCGCTAGCCTGCTGTGGGCCATGGCGAAACTGGGTGAGCTCGTTGAGCTGAACGTAGCTACATCCACGTTCGAATCGCTTGTCTACAAAATCAGTGAAACCCCCCAGCTCTCTCAGCAAACAATATTGTTGTCTCTCTGGGGAGTAATGGTGTGCTGTGCCAGGTTGTCTATGGTCTCCACTGCCAATAAAAATAATGTGCTTGAAAAACACATGGATGACCTGTTTACTCGCCTGGGAAATACATTCCCCGACAATGATGATGATCAATCCATCATTGCCCTGGCCGCAAGTTGGCTTGGGAGAGCGTCCCCAGTCGTCCCCCATTACCAGACTACCGTATCAAAACGTCAATCCGACTTTCGCGATCAGCTCCAATCATGCGTTCCCTCTTTGCAGATTGAAGAAGAAAAGAGTCTGAACTCATTACCCCCGGTTGACCTGCTGCTGCCAGATCACAACATGGTGATTGAAGTTCAGGGCCCCTCTCATTATGTGGGTGGTGATTTCAACACCAGAAATGGTTCGACTCTGCTGAAAATCGCACTGTTGCAAAAAGCAGGATTTGAGGTCATTGAAATTCCGGTTAACAGGCTTTTGAATCAAGATTTAATGAAACCATATATTGATCAAATAAAGACCAGGGCAGGCATCCTGCCACAGGAGCATGGCTCTGTATCACTTAAAAGAAGGTGGGCAGATCAGGAATACATTACTGCTGATAAAGGCAGGCAACCCTCAGATCATGGTTACTTGACTGGCAAAGAACCTTCAGAAGAGCAAATCGGCAAACCAGCAAAGAGGAAGAGAAAAAACAGCCAGTAATTTCTGCCCTTCGATCATGACTCAAGAACCATTTGCACATTCCCGGGAAAGAATGCCAGCGTTGAATATCTGTTACCCATGCGTCCTGCCCCGGATGATTTGAAAATAACGGAGACACCAGGAGCCTGTCCGAGAATAGACTGCCCTACTGCGGTGGCAGCAAAATGAACTTCTGAACAGAGCAGCAGTCTGCTTTTTATATTCTCATGAATTAATGAAATATAATTATGCATAGAACCTCTGCTGGCATCAGTGGTAGATACGTAAGATCAGATAATAATTACAATCAACCGGAAAACCATGTCGCTTATTCAGAGCGTGGACAGTATAGACATGCCAACGTCAGAAAGAGAGATAATATCCCCCGCACTACTCCGGAGCGTAATGAATTTTACCACGCTTCTGCCCCATACTTTGCCCAAAACCTGCCGTGCCGTTCAATAAACCCTGCTCAAGATTTCCATGCCCTCATCAAACAGGAAGTAATGGATGAACTGGTGAGTAAATCGGATCATTTCGGTTATCGTTATGATGGGAAAAATCACAGTCAATATGCCAATTCAATCAAGAGATACACATTAGCTTCGCAAAGCCCCTTAACCCGAGCGGAACAAAGCCAGCTGATGATTTTTTTGCAAGATTATACCGCCACACGGCGTTGGAGTTGGCGAAGCCTGACAACAACACTTCATTCATTTACTTCAGCGGGTGTTTTTACCCCTCATAAACCCGTGGATGTTCGTGTCAGGCACACTCAGGGCACCTTATTGTCAACGCTGTTTGATGCAATAGTATTCAAGTGCAACCGAAAAGCTGCAGCGTGGGATATTGATGCCCAGGGAATCACCAACCTGCTGTGGGCCATGGCCAAACTGGTCGACAGTGGGCAGGAGCGAACACCAGGCCTCATCAAGGCTATGGCCGCGTTGTTGCCCCATGTGAACGCACAAAAAGATCAATTTAATGCTCAGGGGATCACCAACCTGCTGTGGGCCATGGCGAAACTGGTGGTCAACGGGCAGAAGCGGACTCCGGGGATCAATGAAGCCGTGGCTGCGCTGTTGCCACATGTGAACCTACAGAAAGCGAACTTTAAACCATGGGGAATCGCCAGCCTGCTGTGGGCCATAACCAAACTGGTTGAACACGGACAGGAGCGAACACCAGAACTCAACAAAGCCCTGGCTGCGTTGTTGCCCCAGGTAAACGCACAGAAAACTGACTTTAAACCACGGGAAATTGCCAACCTGCTGTGGGCCATGGCGAAACTGTTGGACAACGGGCTGGAGCAGACACCAGAGCTTAAAGCAGCTGTGGCCGCACTGTTGCCCTGTGTGAACGCACAGAGAGGCCTATTTAATGCGCAGGATATCACCAACCTTGTCTGGGCCATGGCGAAACTGCTGGACCACGGGCTGGAGCAGACAACAGATCTCAGCGAGGCCGTAACCGTGCTATTGCTGAACGCACTAAAAACCAACTTTAAACCACAGGGTATCGTCAACCTGCTGTGGGCCATGGCAAAACTGGTGGACACCGGGCTAAAGCAGACCACCGATCTCAGCGAGACCATCGCCGTGCTATTGCCCCACGTGAACGCACAGAAGGACCAATTTAATTCTCAGGGTATCGCCAACCTGCTGTGGGCCATGGCAAAACTGGTGGACAACAGGCTGGATCAGACAGCAGAACTCAAAGAGGCCGTGGCCGCGTTGCTGCTTCGCGTGAACGCACAGAAAGAACCATTTATTCCTCAGCAAATCGCCAGCCTGCTATGGGCCATCGCGAAACTGGTGGAAAACAGGCAGGAGTGGACACCAGAACTCAACGAGGCTGTGGCCACGCTGTTGCCCCATGTGAACGGACAAAAAGACCAGTTTATGGCCCAGTATATCACCAACCTGATGTGGGCCATGGCAAAACTGGTGGACAACGGGCTGGAGCAGACAGCAGAACTCAAAGAGGGCGTGGCCGCGCTATTGCCCAACGTGAAGGCACAGAAAGCTGATTTTGAACCACAGGGTCTCGCCAACCTGCTGTGGGCCACGGCAAAACTGGTGGACCACGGGCAGGAAAGGACGCCAGAGCTCAACGGCGCTCTGGCCGCGCTGTTGCCTCACGTGATGGCACAAAAAGCTCAATTTAAACCAAAGGAAATCGCCAACCTGCTGTGGGCCATGGCGAAACTGGTGGACAACAAACAGGAGCGAACAACAGCACTCGAAAGGACCGTGGCCGCGCTGTTACCTTATGTGAACGCTCAGAAAAGCCAATTTAATGCACAGGATATTGCCAACCTGCTGTGGTCCATGGCAAAACTGGTGGACAACGGACAGGACCGGACACCAGAGCTCACCCAGGCCGTGGCGGCACTGTTGATTCACGTGAACCCACAGGAAAAACAATTTATTCCCAAGCATATCGCCAGCCTGCTGTGGGCCATGGCGAAACTGGTGGACAACGGGCTGGAGCAAACATCACGGCTCTACGAGGCTGTGGCCGTGCTGTTGCCCATGGTAAACGCACAGAAAGACCAATTAACTCCCCAGCATATCACCAACCTGCTGTGGGCCATCGCGAAACTGGTGGACAACGGGCTGGAGCGAACACCGGAGTTTAACCAGGCTGTGGCCGTCCTGTTGCCTCATGTGAAGGCGCAGAAAGACCAATTTAATGCTCAGGGTATTACCAACCTGCTCTGGGCCATGGCGAAACTGGTGGACACCAGACAGGACCAGACACCAGAGTTCAACGAGGTCGTGGCTGCGCTGTTGCCCCACGTGAACGCACTGAAGGACCAATTTAATCCTCAGGGTATCGCCAACCTGCTGTGGGCCGTGGCCAAACTGGGTGAACTCATTGAGCTGAAAGAGTTTACCACCACGTGCGAATCGCTTGTCTACCAAATCCGTGAAACTCCCCGGCTCTCTCAGCAAACCCTATTGATGTCTCTCTGGGGCGTCATGGTATGCTGCGCCAGGTTGTCTCTCGCCACTGCCAATAAAAATGATGTGCTTGAAAAACTCATGGATGACCTGTTTACTCGCCTGGGAAATACATCCCCCGACAATGAAGAGGATCAATCCATCATGGCCATGGCCGCAAGTTGGCTTGGCAGGACGTGTCCGGTCATCCCCCATTACCAGACAACCATTTCAATACCGCAATCCAATTTCCGTGATCAACTCCAATCATGCATTCCCTCTTTAAAGATTGAAGAAGAAAAGTGTCTGAACTTGTTGCCTCCGGTTGACCTGCTACTGCCAGATCACAACATGGTGATTGAAATTCAGGGACCATCTCATTACGCAAGTGCTGATTTCAAAACCAGGAATGGTTCGACTCTGCTGAAAATCGCTCTGCTGAAAAAATCAGGATTTGAAGTCATTGAAATCCCGGCCAACATGCTTCGGAATCAGGATTCAATGAAATTATATATTGACCGGATAAAGGCCAGGGCAGGCATCGGGCCACAGGGTCATTCTGTATCATGATTTGGCAATAACGAATGGGTGGCATCAGGAGTAGATGAGTATCCCCAACCGTGTGGTTTTATCGATATTTCAGCAAAATGAACTTCTGAACAGAACAGCAGTCTGCTTTTTATATTTTCATGAATTAATGAAATATAACTATGCATAGAAGCTCTGCTGGTATCGGTGGTCAATACGCAGGATCCGGTAATAATTACCACCAACCGGATGACCGTGCCGCTTATTCAAGGCGTGGACAATTTAGACATGCCACCGTCAGAAAGAGGGATAACATCCCCCGCACGACTCCGGGACGTAATGAATTTTACCACTCTTCTGCCCCATATTTTGCCCAAAACCTGCCGTGCCGTTCAGTAAACCCTGCTCAAGATTTCAATGCCCTCGTCAAACAGGAAGTAATGGATGATCTGATGAGTAAATCGGATCATTTCGGTTATCGTTATGATGGGAAAAATCACAGTCAATATGCCAATTCAATTAAAAGATACACGTTAGCTTCCCATAGCCCCTTGACCCGAGCGGAACAAAGCCAGCTGATGATTTTTTTGCAAGATTATACCGCCACACGGCGCTGGAGTTGGCGAAGCCTGACAACAACACTTCATTCATTTACTTCAGCGGGTGTTTTTACCCCTCATAAACCCGTGGATGTTCGTGTCAGGCACACGCAGGGTGCGTTATTGTCAACGCTGCTTGATGCAATAGTATTCAAGTGCAACCAAAAACCTCAAGCCCGGGACATTGATGCCCGGGGAATCGCCAATCAGCTGTGGGCCATGGCCAAACTGGTAGACAGCGGGCAGGAGCGAACACCAGTGTTCAACGAGGCTATGGCCGCGCTGTTGCCCCATGTGAACGCACAAAAAGATCAATTTAATGCTCAGGGGATCTCCAACCTGCTGTGGGCCATGGCGAAACTGGCGGTCAACGGGCAGGAGCGGACACCAGGGCTCAACGAGGCCGTGGCTTCGCTGTTGCCCCAAGTGAACGCACAGAAAGCTCACCTTAAACCACAGGAAATCGCCAACCTGCTGTGGGCCATAACCAAACTGGTTGAACACGGGCAGGAGCGAACACCAGAGCTCGACCAGGCCGTGGCCGCGTTGTTGCCCCGGATAAACGCACTTAAAACTGACTTTAAACCAAGGGACATTGCCAGCCTGCTGTGGACCATGGCAAAACTGGTGGACAACGGGCAGAAGTGGACACCAGGGCTCAAAGAGGCCGTGGCTGCGCTCTTGCCCTGTGTGAACACACAAAAAGGCCAATGTAATGCCCAGGATATCGCCAACCTGCTCTGGGCCATGGCAAAACTGGTGGACAACGGACAAGAGCAAACACCAGTGCTTAAAGAGGCCCTGGTTGCATTACTGCCCCGGGTGAACGTACAGAAAGCTAACTTTAACACACAGGAAATCGCCAACCTGCTGTGGGCCATGGCGAAACTGATGGACAACGGGCTGGAGCAGACAACAGATCTCAGCGAGGCCGTAGCAGCGCTATTGCCCCAAGTGAACGCACAGAAAACTAACTTTAAACTACAGGGTATCGCCAACCTGCTGTGGGCCGTGGCAAAACTGATGGACAATGGGCTGGAGCTGACAGCAAGGCTCAACGGCGTCGTTACCGCGTTGCTGCCCAGCGTGAACGCAAAGAAAGAACAATTGATTGCTCAGCAAATCGCCAACCTGCTGTGGGCCATCGCGAAACTGGTGGACAACAGGCATGAGCGGACACCAGAGCTCAACGAGGCTGTGGCCGCGCTGTTGCCCCGGATAAAAGCACAGAAAGACCAGTTTTTTGCTCAGCATATCACCAACATGATGTGGGCCATGGCGAAACTGGTGGACAACGGGCTGGAGCAGACAGCAGAACTCGAAGAGGCCGTGGCGGCTCTATTGCCCAACGTGAAAGCACAGAAAGCTGATTTCAAACCACAGGGTATCGCCAACCTGCTGTGGGCCATCGCGAAACTGGTGGACAACGGGCAGGACAGGACACCAGAGCTCAACGGGGCTCTGGCCGTGTTGTTGCCTCAAGTGATGGCACAAAAAGCTGAATTTAAACCAAATGAAATCACCAACCTGTTGTGGGCCATGGCGAAACTGGTGGACAACAAACAGGGACGAATAGCAGGACTCGAGAAGACCGTGGCCGCGCTGTTGCCTTATGTGAACGCACAGAAAAGCCAATTTAATGCCCAGGGTATCGCCAACCTGCTGTGGGCCATGGCAAAACTGGTGGACAACGGACAGGACCGGACACCAGAGCTCAAAGAGGCCGTGGCTGCAATGCTGATTCACGTTAACCCACAGAAAAAACAATATACTCCTCAACTGATCGCCAACCTGCTCTGGGCCATCGCAAAACTGGTGGACAACGGGCAGGAGCAGACACCCGAACTCAACGAGGCCGTGGCCGCGCTGTTGCCACACATGAACGCCCAGAAAGCTAACTTTAAGCCACAGGAAATCGCCAACCTGGTGTGGGCCATGGCGAAACTGGTGGACAAAGGGCAGGAACAGGCACCACAGCTCAAAGAGGCCGTGGCCTTGCTGTTGCCCAGCGTGAACGCGCAGAAAGACCAATTTAATGCTCAGGGAATCACCAACCTGCTCTGGTCCATGGCAAAACTGGTGGATAGCAAGCAGGGCCAGACACCAGAGTTCAACGAGACCGTAGCTGCGCTGTTGCCTTACGTGAACGCGCAGAAGGATCAATTTAATCTTCAGGGTATCGCCAACCTGCTGTGGGCCATGGCGAAACTGGGTGAACTCATTGAGCTGAACGAGTTTACCGCCACGTGCGAATCGCTTGTCTACCAAATCCGTGACCCCCCCCGGCTCTCTCAGCAAGTCATATTGATGTCTCTCTGGGGCGTCATGGTATGCTGTGCCAGGTTGTCTCTGGTCGCAACTGCCAACAAAAACCATTTGCTTGAAAAACACATGGATGACCTGTTTACTCGCCTGGGAAATACATCCCCCGACAATGAAGATGATCACTCCATCATTGCCATGGCCGCAAATTGGCTTGGCAGACCGTGTCCGATCATCCCCCATTACCAGACAACTATTTCAAAACCTCAATCCAATTTCCGTGATCAACTCCAATCATGCATTCCCTCTTTAAAGATTGAAGAAGAAAAATGTCTGAACTCATTGCCTCCGGTAGACCTGCTATTGCCAGATCACAACATGGTTATTGAAATTCAGGGACCATCTCATTACGCAAGTGCTGATTTCAAAACCAGGAAGGGTTCGACTCTGCTGAAAATCGCACTGCTGAAAAAATCAGGATTTGAAGTCATTGAAATCCCGGCAAACATACTTTGGAATCAGGATTTAATGAAATCATATATTGATCAAATAAAAATCAGGACAGGCATCCTGCCACAGGATTGTTCTGTATCACTTAACAGAGATGAAGCATACGTTACTACCGATCAAAGACCGCAAGATCACGATTACTTAACCGCCAAAGAACCTTCAGAAGAGCAAACAGGTAAACCAAAAAGGAGAAAAAGGACGAGAAAAAAACCAGTAACCTCCTCCCTTCCATCATGACTCAAGAACCGTTTTCACATTCAAGGCAGTGCCAGCGTTGCACACCTGTTGCCCATGCAGCTCGCCCCGGATGATTTGAAAATAACGAATTGGTGGCATCAGGAGTAGATGAGTATCCCCAACCGTGTGGTTTTATCGACATTTCAGCAAAATGAACTTCTGAACAGAGCAGCAGTCTGCTTTTTATATTTTCATTAATTAATGAAATATAACTATGCATAAAAGCTCTGCTGGTATCGGTGGTCAATACGCAGGATCAGGTAATGATTACAACCTACCGGATGACCATGCTGCTTATTCAAAGCGTGGACAATATAAACATGCCACCGTCAGAAAGAGGGATAATATCCCCTGCACTACTCCGGGACGTAATGAATTTTACCACTCTTCTGCCCCATACTTGTCCCAAAACCTGCCGTGCCGTTCAGTAAACCCTGTTCAAGATTTCAATGCCCTCATCAAACAGGAAATAATGGATGATCTGATGAGTAAATCTGATCGTTTCGGTTATCGTTATGATGGGAAAAATCACAGTCAATATGCCAATTCAATTAAGAGATACACGTTAGCTTCTCAAAGCCCCTTAACCCGAGCGGAACAAAGCCAGCTGATGATTTTTTTGCAAAATTATACAGCCACACGGCGTTGGAGTTGGCGAAGCCTGACAACAACACTTTACTCATTTACTTCAGCGGGTGTTTTTACCCCTCATAAACCCGTGGATGAGCGTGTCAGGCACACTCAGGTTGCCTTATTGTCAACGCTACTTGATGCAATAATATTCAAGTGCAACCAAAAACCTCAAGCCCGGGACATTGATGCCTGGGGAATCGCCAACCAGCTGTGGGCCATGGCGAAGCTGGTAGACAACGGGCAGGAGCAGACACCAGGGCTCAAAGAGGCCGTGGCCGCGCTGTTGCCCCACGTGAAAGCACAGGTGGACCAATTTATTCCTCAGGGCATTGCCAACCTGCTGTGGGCCATGGCGAAACTGGTTGAACACGGGCTGGAGCAGACACCAGAGTTCAAAGAGACCGTGGCCGCGCTGTTGCCCCACGTGAACGCACAGAAGGACCAGTTTAAAGCTCAGGGAATCGTCAACCTTCTGTGGGCCATGGCGAAACTGGTAGACAGCGGACAGGAGCGAACACCAGAGCTCAACGAGGCTATGGCCGCGCTGCTGCCCCATGTGAACGCACAAAAAGATCAATTTAATGCTCAGGGGATCGCCAACCTGCTGTGGGCCATGGCGAAACTGGCGGTCAACGGGCGGGAGCGGACTCCAGGGCTCAATGAGGCCGTGGCTGCGCTGTTGCCACATGTGAACATGCAGAAAGCGAACTTTAAACCACAGGGAATAGCCAACCTGCTGTGGGCCATAACAAAACTGGTTGAACACGGGCTGGAGCGAACACCAGCGCTCAAAGAGGCTCTGGTTACATTGTTGCCCCAGGTGAACGCACAGAAAGCCAAACTTAACCCGCAGGAAATCGCCAACCTGCTGTGGGCCATGGCAAAACTGGTGGACAACGGGCTGGAGCAGACAACAGATCTCAGGGAGGCAGTAGCAGCGCTATTGCCCCACGTGAACGCACAGAAAACTAACTTTAAACCACAGGGTATCGCCAACCTGCTTTGGGCCATGGCGAAACTGGTGGACAACGGGCTGGAGCTGACAGCAAGGCTCAACGGAGTCGTGACCGCATTGCTGCCCCGCGTGAACGCAAAGAAAGAACAATTTATTCCTCAACATATTGCCAATCTGCTGTGGGCCATCGCGAAACTGGTGGACAACGGGCAGGAGCAGACACAAGAACTCAACGAGGCCGTGGCCGCGCTGTTGCCACACATGAACGCACAGAAAGCTAACTTTAACCCACAGGAAATCGTCAACCTGCTGTGGGCCATGGCAAAACTGCTGGACAACGGGCAAGAACGGACGCCAGAGTTCAATGATGTAGTGGCCGCCCTGTTGCCCCATGTAAACGCACAAAAAGCTCATTTTACCCCTCAGGAAATCGCCAACCTGCTGTGGGCCATGGCGAAACTGGTAGACAGCAAAAAGGACCAGACACCAGAGTTCAATGAGGCTGTGGCTGCGCTGTTGCCCCACGTGAACGCACTGAAGGACCAATTTAATCCTCAGGGTATCGCCAACCTGCTGTGGGCCATGGCAAAACTGGGTGAACTCATTGAGCTAAACGAGTGTACCGCCACGTGCGAATCGCTTGTCTTCCGAATCCGTGAAACTCCCCGGCTCTCTCAGCAAGCCATATTGATGTCTCTCTGGGGAGTCATGGTATGCTGTGCCAGGTTATCTCTGCTCGCCACTGCCAATAAAAATAATGCGCTTGAAAAACACATGGATGACCTGTTTACGCGCCTGGGAAATACATCCCCCGACAGTGAAGATGATCAATCCATCATTGCCATGGCCGCAAGTTGGCTTGGCAGAACGTGTCCGATCATCCCCCATTACCATACAAGCATTTCAAAACCTCAATCCAATTTCCGTGATCAACTCCAATCATGCATTCCCTCTTTAAAGATTGAAGAAGAAAAGTGTCTGAACTCATTGCCTCCGGTTGACCTGCTACTGCCCGATCACAACATGGTGATTGAAATTCAGGGACCATCTCATTACACAAGTGCTGATTTCAAAACCAGGAAGGGTTCGACGCTGCTGAAAATCGCACTGCTGAAAAAATCAGGATTTGAAGTCATTGAAATCCCGGCCAACATGCTTCGGAATCAGGATTCAATGAAATTCTATATTGACCAGATAAAGACCAGGGCAGGCATCCCGCCACAGGGTCATTCTGTACCACTTAACAGAGATGAGGCCTACGTTACTACCGATAAAAGACAGCAAGATCACGGTTACTTAACCGCCAAAGAACCTTCAGAAGAGCAAACAGGTAAACCAAAAAGGAGAAAAAGGACGAGAAAAAAACCAGTAATCTCCTCCCTTCCATCATGACTCAAGAACCGTTTTCACATTCAAGGGAGTGCCAGCGTTGAACACCTGTTGCCCATGCAGCTCGCCCCGGATGATTTGGAAATAACGAATTGGTGGCATCAGGAGTAGATGAGTATCCCCAACCGTGCGGTTTTATCGATATTTCAGCAAAATGAACTTCTGAACAGAACAGCAGTCTGTCTTTTATATTTTCATGAATTAATGAAATATAACTATGCATAGAAGCTCTGCTGGTATCAGTGGTCAATACGCAGGATCAGGTAATGATTACAACCAACCGGATGACCATGCCGCTTATTCAAAGCGTGGACAATTTAAACATGCCACCGTCAGAAAGCGGGATAATATCCCCCGCACTACTCCGGAGCGTAATGAATTTTACCACTCTTCTGCCCCATATTTTGCCCAAAACCTGCCGTGCCGTTCAGTAAACCCTGCTCAAGATTTCAATGCCCTCGTCAAACAGGAAGTAATGGATGAACTGATGAGTAAATCTGATCATTTCGGTTATCGTTATGATGGGAAAAATCACAGTCAATATGCCAATTCAATCAAGAGATACACGTTAGCTTCTCAAAGTCCCTTAACCCGAGCGGAACAAAGCCAGCTGATGGTTTTTTTACAAAATTATACAGCCACACGGCGTTGGAGTTGGCGAAGCCTGACAACAACACTTCACTCATTTACTTCAGCGGGTGTTTTTACCCCTCATAAACCCGTGGATGAGCGTGTCAGGCATACTCAGGTTGCCTTATTGTCAACACTGCTTGATGCAATAATATTCAAGTGCAACCGAAAAGCTGCATCATGGGATATTGATGCCCAGGGAATCGCCAACCTGCTGTGGGCCATGGCGAAACTGGTGGAAAACGGGCTGGAGCAGACACCAGAGCTCAAAGAGGCCGTGGCCGCCCTGTTGCCCCACGTGAACGCACAGAGAAATCAATTTAAAGCCCAGGGTATCGCCAACCTGCTGTGGGCCATGGCGAAACTGGTGGTCAACTGGCAGGAGCGGACACCGGGGCTCAACGAGGCCGTGGCCTTGCTGTTGCCACATGTGAACATACAGAAAGCTAACTTTAAACCACAGGGAGTCACCAACCTGCTGTGGGCCATAACAAAACTGGTTGAATACGGGCAGGAGCGAACACCAGAGCTCAACAAGGCCGTGGCCGCGTTGTTGCCCCAGGTAAACGCACAGAAAACTGACTTTAAACCAAGGGAAATTGCCAACCTGCTGTGGACCATGGCGAAACTGATGGACAACAGGCAGGAGCGAACACCACAGCTCAAAGAAACCGTGGCCGTGCTGTTGCCCCATGTGAACGCGCAGAAAGGCCAATTTAATGCCCAGGATATCACCAACCTGCTCTGGGCCATGGCAAAACTGTTGGACAACGGGCAGGAACAAACACCAGAGTTCAAAGAGGCTCTGGTTACATTGTTGCCCCAGGTGAACGTTCAGAAAGCCAAACTTAACCCGCAGGAAATCGCCAACCTGCTATGGGCCATGACGAAACTGATGGACAACGGGCTGGAGCAGACAACAGATCTCAGTAAGACCGTAGCCGTGTTATTGCCCCACGTGAACGCACAGAAAGCTAACTTTAAACCACAGGATATCGCCAACCTGCTGTGGACCATGGCAAAACTGGTGGACAACGGGCTGGAGCAGACAACAAGGCTCGACGGAGTCCTGACCGCGTTGCTGCCCCGCGTGAACGAACAGAAAGAACAATTTATTCATCAGCAAATCGCCACCCTGCTGTGGGCCATAGCAAAACTGATGGACAACAGGCAACGGACACCAGAGTTCAACGAGGCTGTGGCCGCGCTGTTGCCCCGGATAAACGCACAGAAAGACCAGTTTATTGCTCAGCATATCACCAACCTGATGTGGGCCATGGCAAAACTGGTGGACAACGGGCTGGAGCAGACAGCAGAATTCAAAGAGGCCGTGGCCGCGCTCTCGTCCAACGTGAAGGCACAGAAAGCTGATTTTAAACCACAGGGTATCGCCAACCTGCTGTGGGCCATGGCAAAACTGGTGGACAATGGGCAGGACAGGACACCAGAGTTCAACGGGGCTCTGGCCGCGCTATTGCCCCTCGTGATTGCACAGGAATCTGAATTTAAACCAAAAGAAATCACCAACCTGCTGGGGGCCATGGCGAAACTGGTGGACAACAAACAGGAGAGAGCAACAGGACTCGAAAAGACCGTGGCCGCGCTGTTGCCTCATGTGAACGCACAGAAAAGCCAATTTAATGCGCGGGATATCGCCAATCTGCTGTGGGCCTTGGCAAAACTGGTGGACAACGGACAGGACCGGACACCACAGCTCAACGAGGCCGTGGCTGCACTGTTGATTCTCGTGAACCCACAGAAAAAACAATTTATTCCTCAGCATATCGCCAATCTGCTGTGGGCCATGGCGAAACTGGTGGACAACGGGCTGGAGCGAACACCTGAGTTTAACGAGGCTGTGGCCGTGCTGTTGCCCCTGGTAAACGCACAGAAAGACCAATTTATTCCCCAGCATATCACCAACCTGCTGTGGGCCATGGCGAAACTGGTGGACAACGGGCTGGAGCGAACACCAGAGTTTAACGAGGCTGTGGCCGTGCTGTTGCCTCATGTGACCGCGCAGAAAGGCCAATTTAATGCTCAGGGTATCACCAACCTGCTCTGGGCCATGGCAAAACTGGTGGACAGCAAACAGGACCAGACACCAGAGTTCAACCAGCCCGTGGCTGCGCTGTTGCCTCACGTGAACGCACTGAAGGACCAATTTAATCCTCAGGGTATCGCCAACCTGCTATGGGCCATGGCAAAACTGGGTGAACTCGTTGAACTGAACGTGTTTACCTCCACGTTCGAATCGCTTGTCTACCGAATTCGTGAACCCCCCCTGCTCTCTCAAAAAGCCATATTGATGTCTCTCTGGGGAGTCATGGTATACTGTGCCAGGTTGTCTCTGCTCGCCACTGCCAATAAAAATAATGTGCTTGAAAAACACATGGATGACCTGTTTACTCGCCTGGGAAATATACCTCCCGACAATGAAGATGATCAATCCATCATTGCCCTGGCCGCAAGTTGGCTTGGCAGAACGTGTCCGATCATCCCCCATTACCAGACAACCATTTCAATACCTCAATCCAATTTCCTTGATCAACTCAAATCATGCATTCCCTCTTTAAAGATTGAAGAAGAAAAGAGTCTGAACTCCTTGCCTCCGGTTGACCTGCTACTGCCAGATCACAACATTGTTATTGAAATTCAGGGACCATCTCATTACACAAGTGCTGATTTCAAAACCAGGAATGGTTCGACTCTGCTGAAAATCGCACTGCTGAAAAAATCAGGATTTGAAGTCATTGAAATCCCGGCCAACATGCTTTGGAATCAGGATTCAATGAAATTATATATTGATCAAATAAAGGCCAGGGCAGGCATCCCGCCACAGGGTCATTCTGTATCACTTAACAGAGATGAGGCATACGTTACTACCGATAAAAGACGACAAGATCACGGTTACTTAACCGTCAAAGAACATTCAGAAAAGCAAACAGGTACATCAAAAAGGAGAAAAAGGACAAGAAAAAAGCCAGTAATCTCCTCCCTTCCATCATGATTCAAGAACCGTATGCACATTCAAGGGAGTGCCAGCGTTGAACACCTGTTGCCCATGCATCTCGCCCCGGATGATTTGAAAATAATGGATTGGTGGCATCAGGGGTAGATGAGTATCCCCAACCGTGTGGTGTTATCGACATTTCAGCAAAATGAACTTCTGAACAGAACAGCAGTCTGTTTTTTATATTTTCATGAATTAATGAAAAATAACTATGCATAGAAGCTCTGCTGGTATCGGTGGTCAATACGCAGGATCCGGTAATAATTACCACCAACCGGACGACCATGCCGCTGATTCAAGGCGTGGGCGATACAGACATGCCACAGTCAAACAATGGGATAATCCCCCCCGCACTAACCCGGGGCGTGATAAATTTTACCGATCTTCTGCCGTACGCTCCTCACAACATATACAGTGCCGTTCGGTAAACCCTGCTCAAGATTTTAATCCCCTCATCAAACAGGAAATAATGGATGGCCTGGTGAGTAAATCTGATCGGCTCGGTCATCGCTATGATGGGAGGCATCACGGCCAATATGCCAGTTCCATTAAAAAATACACGTCAGCTGCTAAAAGACCGTTAAATCGAGCGGAACAAAGCCAGCTGATACGTGTGATGCAAAATTTTACAGCAACGCGGAGCTGGAATTGGCTAAGTCTGACAACAACACTTCATTCATTTACCTCAGCGGGTGTTTTTACCCTTCATAAACCCATGGATCAGCTGGTTCAGCTTACTCAAGCGGCCTTATTGTCAACGCTACTTGATGCATTAATATTCAAGTGCAACCAAAAACCTGAAGCCAGGGATATTGATGCCCAGGGCATCGCCAATCTGCTGTGGGCCATGGCGAAACTGGTGGAAACCGGGCAGGAGCAGACACCAGAGTTCAAAGAGGCCATGGCCGCGCTATTGCCCCATGTGAACACCAATAAAGACCAGTTTATTCCTCAGCATATCGCCAACCTGCTGTGGGCCATGGCGAAACTGGTGAACTACGGGCAGGAGCAGACACCAGCACTCAATGGGGCCATGGCCGCCTTGTTGCCCCGCGTGAATGCACTGAAAGACCGATTTAAGACCCAGGGTATCGCCAACTTGCTGTGGGCCATGGCAAAACTGGTGGACAATGGACAGGAGCAGACACCAGAACTCAACGAGGCCGTGGCCGCTCTATTGCCCCATACGAACGCACAGAAAGCTAACTTTAACTCCCAGGAAATCGCCAACCTGCTGTGGGCCATGGCGAAACTGATGGACAACGGCCAGGAGCAAACACCAGAGTTCAACAAGGCCTTAGCCGCGCTGTTACCTTTCGTGAACGCACAGAAAGCTAACTTTAAACCACAGGAAATCGCCAACCTGCTGTGGGCCATGGCGAAACTGATGGAGCATGGCCAGCAGCAAACACCAGAACTCAACGAAGCCGTGGCCGCGCTGTTGCCCCACGTGAACGTCCAGAAAGCTAACTTTAAACCACAGGAAATCGCCAACCTGCTGTGGGCCTTGGCGAAACTGGTAGACAGTGGGCAGAAACGGACACCAGAGCTGAACAAGGCGGTAGTCGTGCTGTTGCCCAGTGTGAACCCACAGAAAGCTTACAAACCACGGGATATTGCCAACATGCTGTGGGCCATGGCGAAACTTGTGGACAACGGGCAGGAGCAGACACCGGAGTTCAAAGCGGCCGTAGCCGCGCTGTTGCATTGCGTAAACGCACAGAAAGCCAACTTTAAGCCAAAAGGTATCGTCAACCTGCTGTGGGGCACGGCGAAACTGGTGGACAACGGGCTGGATCCGACACCAGCTCTCAAACAAGCTGTCACCGCACTGTTACCTTACGTGAATGCATATAAAGACCAATTTCATGCCCAGGCTATTGCCAACCTGTTCTGGGCCATGGCGAAACTGGTGGACAACGGGCCAGAGCCGTTACCAGGGCTCCACAAGGCCGTGGTTGGCATGTTGCCCCTCATGAACGAACAGAAAGCTAACTTTAAGCCACAGGAAATCGCCAATCTGCTGTGGGCCATGGTGAAACTGGTCAACAAGGGGCTGGTGCGGACAGCAGAACTGAAAGATGCCGTGGCCGCGCTGTTGCCCAACGTGAACACACAGAAAAACAAATTTAATGCCCAGGAAATTGCCAACCTGTTTTGGGCCATTGCAAAACTGGTGGACAACGGGCAAGAGCAAACACCAGGGCTCAAAGAAGCTGTCAACTCGCTGTTATCCAACGAAAACGTACAGAATGCCAACTTTAAATCAGTGGATATTGCCTGCCTGCTGTGGGCCATAGCGAAACTGGGTGAGATCGTTGAGTTGAATGCGGTTACATCTATGTTCGAATCTCTTGTGTACAGAACCCATGAAAACCCTCTACTCTCCAGGCAAGATATCTTGATGACGCTCTGGGGAGTAATGGTATGCTGCGCCAGGTTGTCTCTGGTCTCCAATGCCAATAAAAATAACGTACTTGAAACGCACATGGATGATCTCTTTACTCGCCTGGAGAATGCATGCCCGGACAATGAAGAAGATCAACGCATCATTGCCATGGCCGCAAGTTGGCTTGGCAGACCGTGTCCGGTCGTCCCTCATTACCAGACTATCAGGTCAAAACTTCAATCTGACTTTCGCGATCAACTCCAATCATGCTTTCCCTCTTTGAAGATTGAAGAAGAAAAGAGTCTGAACTCATTACCTCCGGTTGACCTGTTACTGCCAGATCTCAACATTGTGATTGAAATTCAGGGACCGTTTCATTACGTGAGTAGTGATTTCAAAACCCGGAATGGTTCGACTCTGCTTAAAATTGCACTGCTGCAAAAAGCAGGATTTGAGGTTATTGAAATCCCGGTTAACCAGCTTTGGAACCGGGATTTAATCAAACGATGTATTCATCAAATAAAGACCAGGGTGAACACCCCGCCACAGGGGCATGGCTCTGAATCATTTACACGCCCAGGGAGAGATGTGGCATACTTTGCTGCCGATGCAGGATGGCAAGATCACGGTTACTTAACCGCCGAAGAACATAGAGAAGAGCAACCAGGCAAACCAAAAAGTAGAACAAGGAAGAGAAAAAAAAAGCCAGTAATCTCCCCCCTTCCATCATGACTGAAGAACCGTTTTCACATTCAAGGGAATGAGTGTCAGTTTTATCGACATTTCAGTAAAATGAACTTCTGAACAGAATAACAGTCTGCCCTTTATATTTTCATGAATTAATGAAATATCATTATGGATAGAAGCTCTGCTGATATCAGTGGTAAATACGCAAAATCAGGTAATGATTACAACCAACAGGATGACCGTGTCGCTTCTTCAATGAGTGGGCGATACAGACATGGCACAGTCAGAAAGTGGGATAATTCCCTCCGCAATACTCCGGAGGTCAACAAATTCCACCATTCTTCGGGCGCAAGCTCTTCTCAAGATCTACAGCGCCGTTCAGTAAACCCTGCCCAGGATTTTAATGCCCTTATCAATCAGGAGTTAATGGAAAGTCTGGTGAGAAAATCGGATCACCTGGGTTATCACTATGATGGGAGACATCACGGACAATATGCCAGTTCAATTAAAAAATATACGTCAGCTTCTAAAAGACCTCTAAATCGAGCTGAACAAGTCCAGCTGATACGTTTACTGCAAAATTTTACCGCAACACGGAGCTGGAATTGGCGAAGTCTGACGACAACACTTCATTCATTGACTTCAGCAGGTGTTTTTACCCCTCATAAACCCATGGATGAGCGTGTTAAGCGAACACAAGCTGCCTTATTGTCAACGCTACTTGATGCAATAATATTTAACTGCAACCAAAAACCTGAAGCCAGGGATATTGATGCCCGGGGAATCGCCAATCTGCTGTGGGCCATGGCGAAACTGGTGGACAGCGGCCAGCAGTGTGCACCAGAACTGATCGAGGCCGTGGCCGTGCTGTTGCCCTGCGTCCACGCAAAAAAAGACCAATTTAAGGCCCAGGGTATCACCAACCTGCTGTGGGCCATGGCGAAACTGGTGGACAACGGGCTGGAGCGAACACCTGAGTTTAACGAGTCTGTGGCCGTGCTGTTGCCCCTCGTGAAAGCACAGAAAGACCAATTTAGTGCCCAGGGCATCACCAACCTGTTCTGGGCCATGGCGAAACTGGTGGAGAACGGGCAGGAGCAGACACGTGGGCTCAAAGAAGCTGTGGTTGCCCTGTTACCCCACGTGAGTGTCCAGACAGCTAACTTTAACCCACAGGAAATAGCCAACCTGCTGTGGGCCATGGCAAAACTGGTGGACAACGGCTTTAAGCAGACACCAGATCTCAACGAGGCCATAACCGGGCTGTTGCCCTATGTGAATGCACAGAAAGACCAATTTAAGGCCCAGGGTATCGCCAACCTGCTGTGGGCCATGGCGAAACTGGTGGACAACGGGCTGGAGCGGACACCAGAGTTCAACGATGCTGTGGCCACGCTGTTGACCCACATGAGCACACATATAGACCAATTTACTCCTCAGCAGATCGCCAACCTGCTGTGGGCCATGGCGAAACTGGTGGACAACGGGCTGGAGCGGACAACCGAGCTCAATGAGGCCGTCGCCGCGCTGTTGCCCCGCGTGAACGCACAGAAAGACCAATTTATTCCTCAGCATATCGCCAACCTTCTGTGGGCCGTGGCGAAACTGGTGGACAACGGGGAGTGGACACCAGATCTCAAAGCAGCTGGGGCCACGCTGTTGACTCACGTGAACGCATATCAAGCTAACTTTAAACCACAGGAAATCGCCAACCTCCTGTGGGCCATGGCAAAACTGGTGGACAACGGCCAGGAGCAGACACCAGGGCTCAAAAAGGCCCTGGCCGCACTTTTGCCCCACATGAACGCACATAAAGACCAATTTAATGCCCAGGGGATAACCAAGCTCCTGTGGGCCATGGCGAAACTGATGGACAGCGGCCGGGAGCGGGTTCCGGAACTCAACGAGGCTGTGGCTGCACTTTTGCCCCGCGTAAACGCACAGAAAGACCAATTTATTCCTCAACATATCGCCAACCTGCTGTGGTGCATAGCGAAACTGGGTGAGCTTGTTGAGCTGAACGAGGTTACCTCTACGTTCGAATCGCTTGTCTACCGAATCAGTGACAATCCTCAGCTCTGTCAACAAACGATATTGATGTCTCTCTGGGGAGTAATGGTATGCTGTGCCAGGTTGTCTCTGGCCTCCAATGCCAATAAAAATAACGTGCTTGAAAAGCACATGGAGGACCTGTTTACCCGGCTGGAAAATACCTGCCCAGACAATGAAGAGGATCAATCCATCATTGTAATGGCCGCCAGTTGGCTTGGCAGAGCCTATCCGGTCACTCCCTGTTACCCGATAATCATGTCAAAACGTCAATCTGACTTCCGCAATCAACTCCAATCATGCATTCCCTCTTTGCAGATTGAAGAAGAAAAGAGTCTGAACTCATTACCTCCAGTCGACCTGCTACTGCCAGATCACAACATTGTGATTGAAGTCCAGGGACCGTTTCATTACGTAAATGGTGATTTCAGCACCAGGAATGGATCAACCCTGCTTAAAATCGCACTGTTGCAAAAAGCAGGATATGAGGTCATTGAAGTCCCGTTTAAACAGATTTGGAACCGGGACTTAATAAAACTGTGTATTGATCAAATAAAGACCAGGATAAACATCCCGCCACAGGGGCATGACTCTGAATCATTTACCAGCGGGGAGACAGATGAGGAATACTTTACTGCCGATGAAGGGTGGGAAGAACAAGGCTACTTCACTGCCGAAGAACCTGCAGAACAGCAACCACGCAAACCAAAAAGCAAAAAAAAGAAGAGAAAAAAAACCAGTAATCTCCCCCCTTCCATCATGACTCAAAAACCGTTGTCACATTCAAGGGATGGCGTGCCAGCGTTGAACACATTTTGTTCATGAATCTCGCCCCGGATGATTTGCAAATAACGGATGGGTGACACCAGGGGTCGATGTGTATCCCCAAACACCTGGTTTTATAGACATTTCAGAAAAATGAACTTCTGAACAGAACAGCAGTCTGCTTTTTATATTCTCATGAATTAATGAAATATAATTATGGATAGAAGATCTGCTGGTATCAGTGGTAAATACACAAGATCAGGTCATGATTACAACCAACCGAAAGGCCATGCCCCTTCTTCAGGGCGTGGACGATATAGACATGCCACAGTCAGACAATGGGATAATCCCCCCCGCACTGCACCGGGTCGCAATCAATTTTACCATTCTTCTGGAGCAAACTCTTCTCAACATCTACAGGGCCGTTCAGTAAACCCTGCTCAGGATTTTAATGCCCTCATCAAACAGGAAATAATGGCTGATCTGGTGAGTAGATCGGATCATTTCGGTCATCGCTATGATGGGAGAAATCACGGACAATATGCCAGTTCAATTAAAAAATACACGTCAGCTGCTAAAAGACCGTTAAATCGAGCGGAACAAAGCCAGCTGATACGTTTGCTGCAAAATTTTACAGCAACGCGGAGCTGGAACTGGCGAAGCCTGACGACAACACTTCATTCATTGACTTCAGCGGGTGTTTTTACCCCTCATAAACCCGTGGATCAGCGTGTTAAGCTCACTCAAGCTGCCTTATTGTCCACGCTACTTGATGCAATAATATTCAAGTGCAACCAAAAACCTCAAGCCAGGGATATTGATGCCCTGAGAATCTCCAACCTGCTGTGGGCCATGGCGAAACTGGTGGACAACGGGCAGAAGCAGACACCAGAGTTCAAAGAGGCCGTGGCCGTACTGTTGCCCCACGTGAATGCACAGCAAGACCAATTTATTCCTCTGGGTATCGCCAACCTGCTGTGGGCCATGGCAAAACTGGTGGACAACGGGGAGTGGACACCAGAGCTCAAAGAAGCTGTGGCCACACTGTTGCCCCATGTGAACGCACAGAAAGACCAATTTAATGCCCAGAATATTGCCAACCTGCTGTGGGCCATGGCGAAACTGTCGGACAACGGACAAAAGCGGACACCAGAGCTCAACGAGGCCGTAGCCGTGCTGCTGCCCCACGTGAACGTACAAAAAGCTACCTTTAAACCGCAGGGTATTGCCAACCTGCTGTGGGCCATGGCGAAACTGATGGACAACGGCCAGAAGCGGACGCCAGGGCTTAACGAGGCCGTGGCCGCCCTGTTGCCCCACGTGAACGCACAGAAAGACCAATTTATTCCTCAGGCTATCGCCAACCTGCTGTGGGCCATGGCGAAACTGGTGGACAACGGTCAGGAGCAGACACCAGAACTCAAAGAGGCTGTAGCTGCGCTGTTGCCCTACGTAAACACACAAAAAGCTTGCTTTAAACCACAGGAAATCGCCAACCTGCTGTGGGCCATGGCTAAACTGGTGAACAACGGGCAGGAGTGGACTCCAGAACTCGAAGAGACCGTGGTCGCCCTGTTGCCCCTCGTGAACGCACAGAAAGAACAATTTAATGCCCAGGGGATCGTCAATCTGCTGTGGGCCATGGCGAAGCTGGTGGACAACGGGCAGGAGCGAACACCAGGGCTCAAAGAGGCCGTTGCCGCACTGTTGCCGAAAGTGAATGCACAGAAAAACCAATTTAATGCCCAGCATATCGCCAACCTGCTGTGGGCAATGGCGAAACTGTCGGACAACGGTCAAGAAGGGACACCAGAATTCAACGCGACCGTGGCCGTGCTATTGCCCCAGGTGAATGCGCAGAAAGCTAACTTTAAACCACAGGAAATCGCTATCCTGCTCTGGGCTATGGCAAAACTGGTGGACAACGGGCAGGAGCAGGCAACAGGTCTCATGGAAGCCGTGGCCGCGCTGTTGCCCCAAGTGAGCGCACTGAAAGACCAATTTAATGCCCAGAATATTGCCAACCTGCTGTGGGCCGTGGCGAAACTGGTGGACAACGGGCAACAGCAGACACCAGCGCTCAACGAGGCCGTGGTTGCCCTGTTGCCCCTCGTGAACGCACAGAAAGACCAATTTGATGCCCAGGGGATCGCCAACCTGCTGTGGGCCATGGTGAAATTAGTGGACGACGTGCAAGAGCCGACACCAGAGCTCAAAAAGGCCGCCACCGCGCTGTTGCCCCAAGTGAACGCACAGAAAGCTAACTTTAAACCACAGGAAATTGCCAACCTGCTGTGGGCCACGGCGAAACTGGTGGACAACGTGCAGATACCAGAGATTAAAGAAGCCGTCACCGCGCTGTTGCCCCACGTGAATGCGCAGAAAACTAACTTTAAACCCCGGGAAATCGCTATTCTGCTTTGGGCCATGGCGAAACTGGGTGAGCTCGTTGAACTGAACGTGGTTACCTCTATCTTCAAATCGCTGGTCCACAAAATCAGTGAAAACCCTCAGCTCTCTCAGCAAGACATATTTATCTCCCTCTGGGGTGTAATGGTATGCTATGCCAGGTTGTCTCTGGTCTCCAATGCCAATAAAAATGACTGGCTTAAAAAACACATATATGACCTGTTTATTCGCCTGAAAAATACCTCCCCGGATAATGAAGAGGATCAAACCATCATTGCCATGGCCGCCAGTTGGCTTGGCAGAGCGTGTCCGTTCGCCCCCCATTACCAGACAATGACTTCAAAACCTCAAACTGTCGTCCGCAATCACCTCACATCATGCTTGCCCTCTTTGAAGATTGAAGAAGAAAAGAGTCTGAACTCATTACCTCCGGTTGACCTGCTACTGCCAGATCACAACATGGTGATTGAAATTCAGGGATCGTCTCATTACGTGAATGGTGATTTCAAAACCAGGAAGGGTTCGACGCTGCTGAAAATCGAACTGCTGCAAAAAGCAGGGTTTGAGGTCATTGAAATTCCGGCTAACCAGCTTTGGAACCAGGATTTAAGGCAACCCTTTATTGATCAAATAAAGGCCAGGGTAAATATCTTGCGTTTTCATATTCCAGAGTAGTTGTTCTTCTCCAATCATTTGCGTTTATAGACAGTTCAGCAAAATGAACTTCTGAACAGAACAGCAGTCTGCTTTTTATATTTTCATGAATTGATGAAATATAATTATGGATAGAAGTTCTGCTGGTATCAGTGGTAAATACGCAAGATCAGATAATTATTATAACCGACCGGGTGGCCATGCCGCTTCTTCAGGGCGTGGACGATATAGACATGCCACGGTCAGGCAGTGGGATCATCCCCCCCACACTGCACCGGGTCGCAATGAATTTTACCATTCTTCTGGAGCAAGCTCTTCTCAACATCTACAGGGCCGTTCAATAAACCCTGCTCAGGATTTCAATGCCCTCATCAAACAGGAGATAATGGCTGATCTGTTGAGAAAATCGGATCGTTTCGGTCATCGCTATGATGGGAGACATCACGGTCAATATGCCAGTTCAATTAAAAAATACACGTCAGCTGCTAAAAGACCGTTAAACCGGGCGGAACAAAGCCAGCTGATACGTATGCTGCAAAATTTTACCCCAACACGGAGCTGGAACTGGCGAAGCCTGACGACAACACTTCATTCATTTACTTCAGCGGGTGTTTTTGCCTTTCATAAACCCATGGATGAGCGTGTTAAGCTTACTCAAGCTCACTTATTGTCAACGCTACTTGATGCAATAATATTTAACTGCAACCAAAAACCTGAAGCCCGGGGTATCGCCAACCTGCTGTGGGCCATGGCGAAACTGGTGGACAACGGGCAAGAATTGACACCTGCGTTCAACGAGGCAGTGGCTGCACTTTTGCACCACTTGAACGCACAGAAAGACCAATTTAATGCCCGGGATACCGCCAACCTGCTGTGGGCCATAGCGAAACTGGTGGACAAAGGGCTGGAGCGGACACCAGGGTTCAAAGAGGCCGTGGCCGCGCTGTTGCTCCTCGTGAACGCTCAGAAAGACCAATTTATTCCTCAGAGTATCACCAACCTGCTGTGGGCCATGGCAAAACTGGTGGACAACGGGCAGGAGCAGACACCAGAACTCAACGAGGCCGTGGCCGCCCTGTTGCCCCTCGTGAACGTACAGAAAAACCAACTTAATGCCCATGGCATTGCCAACCTGCTGTGGGCCATGGCGAAACTGGTGGACAAAGGGCTGGAGCGGACACCAGGGCTGAAAGAGGCTGTGGCCGCCCTGCTGCCCCTTCTGAACGCACAGAAAAACCGACTTAGTGCCCAGGGCATTGCCAACCTGCTTTGGGCTATGGCGAAACTGATGGACAACGGGCTGGAGCGGACACCAGGGTTCAAAGAGGCCCTGGCCGCCCTGTTGCTCCTCGTGAACGCACAGAAAGACCAATTTATTCCTCAGGGTACCGCCAACCTGCTGTGGGCCATGGCAAAACTGGTGGACAACGGGCAGGAGCAGACACCAGAACTCAAAGAGGCTGTGGCCGCGTTATTGCCCAACGTGAACACTCAGAAAGCTAACTTTAACCCACAGGAAATCGCCAACCTGCTGTGGGCCATAGCGAAACTGGTGGACAACGGGCAGGAGCACACACCAGGGTTCAAAGAGGCCGTTGCCGCGCTGTTGCCCCACGTGAACGCACAGAAAGACCAGTTTAATGACCAGGGTATTGCCAACCTGCTATGGGCCATAGCGAAACTGGTGGACAACGGGCAGGAGCAGACACCAGAACTCAACGAAGCGGTGGCCGTGCTGTTGCCCCACGTAAACGCTCAAAAAGCCCCATTTATTCCTCAGCATATCGCCAATCTGCTGTGGGCCATGGCGAAACTGGTGGACAACGGGCAGGAGCGAACACCTGAACTCAACGAGGCCGTGGCCACGCTGTTGCCCCACGTAAAGGCACATAAAGACCAATTTACTCCTCAGCATATCGCCAACTTGCTGTGGGCCATGGCGAAACTGTTGGATAACGGAGAGTGGACACCAGAGTTCAAA
The DNA here is from genome assembly GCF_049310165.1 of Endozoicomonas sp. ALE010. Classification (NCBI taxonomy): domain Bacteria; kingdom Pseudomonadati; phylum Pseudomonadota; class Gammaproteobacteria; order Oceanospirillales; family Endozoicomonadaceae; genus Endozoicomonas; species Endozoicomonas sp. ALE010. The sequence goes on from NZ_JBLYNV010000059.1 coordinate 26,419, forward strand.
GAGGCAGTGGCCGCGCTGTTGCTCCTTGTGAGCGCACAGAAAAACCAATTTACTGCCCAGGGTATCGCCAACTTGCTGTGGGCCATGGCGAAACTGGTGGACGGGCAAGAGCTGACACCAGCGCTAAAAGCGGCCGTGGCCGCGCTGTTGCCCCATATAAACGTACAGAAAGCTAACTTTAAACCACAGGAAATCACCAACTTGCTGTGGGCCATGGCGAAACTGGTGGACAACGGGCAGGAGCAGGCAACAGGTATCATGGAAGCCGTAGTCGCCCTGTTGCCCCACGTAAACGCACAGAAAGACCAATTTATTCCCCAGCATATCGCCAACCTGCTGTGGGCCATGGCGAAACTGGTGGACAACGGACTGGAGCAGACACCAGCGCTCAAAAAGGCCGTGTTTGCTCTGTTGCCTCTCGTGAACGCACAGAAAGACCAATTTAATGCCCAGGCTATCGCCAACCTGCTGTGGGCCATGGCGAAACTGGTGGACAACGGACTGGGGCAGACACCAGAGCTCAAAAAGACCGTCTCCGCGCTGTTGCCCCAAGTGAACGCACAGAAAGCTAACTTTAAACCACAGGAAATCGCCAACCTGTTGTGGACCATGGCGAAACTGGTGGACGACGTGCATGACCGGACACCGGAGCTTAATGAGGCCGTCACCGCCCTGTTGTCCCACGTGAACGCACAGAAAGACCAATTTATTCCCCAGCATATCGCCAACCTGCTGTGGGCCATGGCGAAACTGGGTGAACTCGTTGAGCTGAATGTGGTTACCTCTACATTCGAATCGCTTGTCCACAAAATCAGTGAAAAACCTCAGCTCTCCAGGCAAGATATATCGATGTCTCTCTGGGGAGTCATGGTATGCTGTGCCAGGTTGTATCTGGTCTCCAATGCCAATAAAAATAACGTGCTTGAAAAGCACATGGATGACCTGTTGACTCGCCTGGAAAATACATCACCGGATAAAGAGGATCAAACCACCATTGCCATGGCCGCCAGTTGGCTTGGCAGACCGTGTCCTTTCGCCCCCCATTACCAGACGATGACTTCAAAAACTCAAACTGTCGTCCGCAATCAACTCCAATCATGCATGCCCTCCTTGAAGATTGAAAAAGAAAAGAGTCTGAACTCATTACCTCCAGTTGACCTGTCACTGCCAGATCACAACATGGTGATTGAAATTCAGGGACCGTTTCATTACGTGAGTAACGATTTCAAAACCCGGAATGGTTCGACTCTACTGAAAATTGCACTGCTGCAAAAATCAGGATTTGAGGTTATTGAAATCCCGATTAACACGCTTTGGAGCCCGGACTCAATAAAACGATGTATTGATCAAATAAAGACCATAATCAACACCCAACCGAAGGGGCATGGCTCTGAATCATTTAACAATCCAGAGTAATTGTTCTTCTCCAACCATCGGCGTTTATAGACAGTTCAGAAAAATGAACTTCTGAACAGAACAGCAGTCTGCTTTTTATATTTTCATGAATTAATGAAATATACTTATGGACAGAAGTTCTGCTGGTATCAGTGGTAAATACGCAAGATCAGATAATTATTATAACCGACCGGGTGGCCATGCCGCTTCTTCAGGGCGTGGACGATATAGACATGCCACGATCAGGCAGTGGGATCATCCCCCCCGCACTGCACCGGGTCGCAATGAATTTTACCATTCTTCTGGAGCAAGCTCTTCTCAACATCTACAGGGCCGTTCAATAAACCCTGCTCAGGATTTCAATGCCCTCATCAAACAGGAGATAATGGCTGATCTGTTGAGAAAATCGGATCGTTTCGGTCATCGCTATGATGGGAGACATCACGGTCAATATGCCAGTTCAATTAAAAAATACACGTCAGCTGCTAAAAGACCGTTAAATCGAGCCGAACAAAGCCAGCTGATACATTTGCTGCAAAATTTTACAGTAACACGGAGCTGGAACTGGCGAAGCCTGACGACAACACTTCATTCATTGACTTCAGCGGGTGTTTTTACCTTTCATAAACCCATGGATGAGCGTGTTAAGCTTACTCAAGCTCACTTATTGTCAAGGCTACTTGATGCAATAATATTTAACTGCAACCAAAAAACTGAAGCCAGGAATATTGATGCTCAGGGAATTGCCAACCTGCTGTGGGCCATGGCGAAACTGGTGAACAACGGGCAGAAGCAGACACCAGGGCTCAACGACGCCGTGGCCACATTATTGCCCCACGTGAACGTACAGAAAGCTAACTTTAAACCACAGGATATCACCAACCTGCTGTGGGCCATGGCGAAACTGGTGAAAAACGGGCAGGGGCGGACACCTGAGCTCAAAGAGGCCGTGGCCGCGCTGTTGCCCCATGTGAACGCACAGAAAGCTGACTTTAAACCACTGGTTATCGCCAACCTGCTGTGGGCCATGGCAAAACTGTCGGACTACAGCCAGGAGCAGACACCAGAGTTCATCGAGGCCGTGGCCGCGCTGTTGCACTGCGTGAACGCACAGAAAGACCAATTTATTCCTCAGCAGATCAGCAACCTGCTGTGGGCCATGGCAAAACTGGTGGACAACGGGCTGGAGCGGACACCAGGGCTCAACGAGGCCGTGGAGGCCCTGTTGCCCTACGTGAACGCACAGAAGGACCAATTGAATGCCCAGCATATTGCCAACCTGCTGTGGGCCATGGCGAAACTGGTGGACTACGGGCAAAAGCGGACACCAGCGCTCAACGAGGCTGTGGCCACGCTGTTGCCCCATGTGAACGCACAGAAAGACCAATTTCTTCCTCAGCACATCGCCAACATGCTGTGGGCCATGGCGAAACTGGTGGACAACGGGCAGGAGTGGACACCAGAGTTCAAAGCGGCCATGGCCGCACTGTTACCCCACGTGAACGCACAGAAAGCTAACTTTAAACCACAGGGCATCGCCAACCTGCTGTGGGCCATGGCGAAACTGGGTGAACTCGTTGAGCTGAATGTGTTTACCTCTACGTTCGAATCGCTTGTCTACCGAATCAGTGAAAATCCTCAGCTCTCCAGGCAAGATATATTGATATCTCTCTGGGGCGTAATGGTATGCTGTGCCAGGTTGTCGCTGGTCTCCAATGCCAATAAAAATAACGTGTTTGAAAAGCACATGGATGACCTGTTGACTCGCCTGGAAAATACATCCCTGGACAATGAAAAGGATCGACACATTATTACTATGGCCGCCAGTTGGCTTGGCAGAGCGTGTCCGATCGTCCCCCATTACCGGACAACCATTTCAGAACCTCAAACTTTCTTCCGCGATCAACTCCAGTCATGCATGCCCTCTTTGAAGATTGAAGAAGAAAAGTGCCTGAACTCATTGCCTCCAGTTGACCTGCTACTGCCAGATCACAACATTATTATTGAAGTTCAGGGGCCGTTTCATTACGTGAATGGTGATTTCAAAACCAGGAAAGGTTCGACTCTGCTGAAAATCGCACTGTTGCAAAAAGCAGGGTTTGAAGTCATTGAAATCCCGGTTAACCAGCTTTGTAACCAGGATTTAATGAAACCATTTATTGATCAAGTAAAGAAGAGAACAAGCAGCCAGTAATCGTCTACCTGCTATCATGACTCAGAACCATTTTCACAATTCAGAATAGATGTTCTTCTCCAACCATTGTCGTTTATAGACAGTTCAGCAAAATGAACTTCTGAACAGAACAGCAGTCTTCTTTTTATATTTTCATGAATTAATGAAATTTAATTATGGATAGAAGTTCTGCTGGTATCAGTGGTAAATACGCAAGATCAGATAATTATTATAACCGACCGGGTGGCCATGCCGCTTCTTCAAGGCGTGGACGATATAGACATGCCATGGTCAGGCAGTGGGATGATACCCCACGCAATAACCCGGGGCGTAATAAATTTTACCGTTCTTCTGACGCATGCCCTTCTCAACATCTACTGCGCCGTTCAGTAACCCCTGCTCAAGATTTTAATGCGCTCATCAAACAGGAAGTAATGGATGATCTGTTGAGAAAATCGGATCGTTTCGGTCATCGCTATGATGGGAGACATCACGGTCGATATGCCAGTTCAATTAAAAAATACACGTTAGCTGCTAAAAGACCGTTAAATCGAGCCGAACAAAGCCAGCTGATACATTTACTGCAAAATTTCACAGTAACACGGAGTTGGAATTGGCGAAGCCTGACAACAACACTTCACTCATTGACTTCAGCGGGTGTTTTTACCCCTCATAAACCCGTGGATCAGCGTATTAAGCTCACTCAAGCTGCCTTATTGTCCACGCTTCTTGATGCAATCATATTCAAGTGCAACCAAAGACCTCAAGCCAGGGATATTGATGCCCTGGGAATCTCCAGCCTGCTGTGGGCCATGGCGAAACTGGTGGATAACGGGCAGAAGCAGACACCAGAGTTCAAAGAGGCCGTGGCCGCCCTGCTGCACCACGTGAATGCACAGAAAGACCAATTTATTCCTCTGGGTATCGCTAACCTGCTGTGGGCCATGGCGAAACTGGTGGACAACGGGGAGTGTACACCAGAGCTCAAAGAAGCTGTGCCCACGCTGTTGCCCCATGTGAACGCACAGAAAGACCAATTTAATACCCAGAATATTGCTAACCTCCTGTGGGCCATGGCGAAGCTGTCAGACAACGTGCAAAAGCGGACACCAGAGCTCAACGAGGCCGTAGCCGCGCTGCTGCCCCACGTGAATACACAGAAAGACCAATTTATTCCTCAGGGGATCGCCAACCTGCTGTGGGCCATGGCGAAACTGGTGGACAACGGCCAGGAGCAGACACCAGAGCTCAACGAGGCCGTGGCCGCGTTATTGCCCCGGGTGAACGCACAGAAAGCTAACTTTAAACCACAGGAAATCACCAACCTGCTGTGGGCCATGGCGAAACTGGTGGACAGCGGGCTGGAGCGGACACCAGGGCTTAACGAGGCCGTGGCCTCGCTGCTGCCCCATGTGAACGCACAGAAAAACCAACTTAATGCCCGGGACATTGCCAACCTGTTGTGGGCAATGGCGAAACTGGTGGACAGCGGGCTGGAGCGGACACCAGGGCTCAACGAGGCCCTGGTCGCACTGTTGCCCCGGGTGAACGCACAGAAAGACCAATTTAATGTCCAGGATATCACCAACCTGCTGTGGGCCATGGCGAAACTGGTGGACAACGAGCATGAGTGGACACCAGGGCTCAACGAGGCCGTGGCCGCCCTGTTGCCCCATGTGAACGCACAGAAAGACCAACTTAATGCCCAGGGCATTTCCAACCTGTTGTGGGCCATGGCGAAACTGGTGGACAACGGGCTGGAGCGGACACCAGGACTCAACAAGGCCCTGGTCGCGCTGTTGTCCCGGGTGAACGCTCAGAAAGACCAATTTAATGTCCAGGATATCGCCAACCTGCTGTGGGCCATGGCGAAACTGGTGGGCAACGGGCAGCAGTGGACACCGGGTCTCAAAGAGGCTGTAGCCACACTGTTACCCCAGGTAAGTGCACAGAAAAACCAATTTATTCTTCAGCATATTGCCAACCTGCTGTGGGCCATGGCGAAACTGGTGGGCAACGGGCTGGAGCGGACACCAGGACTCAACGAGGCCGTGGCAGCGCTATTGCCCCAAGTGATCGCACAGAAAGCTAACTTTAAACCACAGCAAATCACCAACCTGCTGTGGGCCATGGCGAAACTGGTGGACAACGGGCTGGAGCAGACACCAGAGCTCAACGAGGCCGTGGCCGCGTTGTTGCCCCGCGTGAGCGCACAGAAAGCCAACTTTACACCACAGGGTATTACCAACCTGCTGTGGGCCATGACAAAACTGGTGGACAACGGGCAGGAGTCCACACCAGAACTCAACAAGGCCGTAGCCGCCCTGTTGCTCCAGGTAAACAAACAAAAAGCTGACTTTAACCCACAGCATATCGCCAACCTGCTGTGGGCAATGGCGAAACTGGTGGACAACGGGCATGAGAGGTCACCAGAACTCAACAAGGCCGTAGCCGCGCTGTTGCCCCACGTAAACACACAGAAAGCTGACTTTAACCCACAGCATATCGCCAACCTGCTGTGGGCCATGGCGAAGCTGGTGGACAACGGGCAGAAGTCAACACCAGAACTCAACGGGGCCGTGAGCGCACTGTTGCCCCACGTGCATGCACAGAGAGCTACCTTTAAACCACAAGATATCGCCAACCTGCTGTGGGCCATGGCAAAACTGGTGGACAACGGGCAGGAACAGACACCAGCGCTCAACGAGGCTGTGGCCACGCTGTTGCCTCACCTGAACGCACAGAAAGACCAATTTATTCCTCAGCACATCGCCAACCTGCTGTGGGCCATGGCGAAACTGGTGGATAACGGGCAGGAGTGGGCACCAGAGTTCAAAGCGCCAGTAGCTGCGCTGTTACCCCACGTGAGGGCACAGAAAGCTAACTTTACACCACAGGGCATCGCCAACCTGCTGTGGGCCATGGCGAAACTGGGTGAACTCGTTGAGTTGAACGTGGTTACCTCAATCTTCACATCGCTGGTCCACAAAATCAGTGAAAACCCTCAGTTCTCTCAGCAAGATATATTTATGTCTCTCTGGGGCGTAATGGTATGCTGTGCCAGGTTGTTTCTGGTCTCCAATACCAATAAAAATAACGTGCTTGAAAAGCTCATGTATGACCTGTTGACTCGCCTGGAAAATACCCACCCAGACAATGAAAAAGATCAGCGCGTCATTGCCATGGCCGCCAGTTGGCTTGGCAGACCGTGTCCGATCGTCCCCCATTACCAGACAACCATTTCAAAACATCAAACCAACTTCCGCAATCAACTCCAATCATGCATGCCCTCTTTGAAGATTGAAGAAGAAAAGAATCTGAGCTCATTACCGCCAGTTGATCTGCTACTGCCAGATCACAACATGGTGATTGAAATTCAGGGACCGTTTCATTACGTGAGTAACGATTTCAAAACCCGGAATGGTTCAACTCTACTTAAAATTGCTCTGCTGCAAAAATCAGGATTTGAGGTCATTGAAATCCCGATTAACACGCTTTGGAGCTCGGATTCAATAAAACGATGTATTGATCAAATAAAGACCAGGATAAACACCCAACCAAAAGGGCATGGCTCTGAATCATTTAACAATCCAGAGTAGTTGTTCTTCTCCAACCACTGGCGTTTATAGACAGTTCAGCAAAATGAACTTCTGAGCAGAACCGCAGTCTGCTTTTTATATTCTCATGAATTAATGAAATATAATTATGGATAGAAGATCTGCTGGTATCAGTGGTAAATACACAAGATCAGTTAATAATTACAACCAGCCGAATAACCATGCCCCTTCTTCAGGGCGTGGGCGATATAGACATGCCACAGTCAGACCATGGGATAATCCCCCCCGCACTGCGCCGGGTCGCAATGAATTTTACCATTCTTCTGGCACACGCTCTTCTCAACATCTACAGGGCCGTTCAGTAAACCCTGCTCAGGATTTTAATGCCCTCATCAAACAGGAAATAATGGATGATCTGTTGAGTAAATCTTATCGTTTCGGTGATCGCTATGATGGGAGACATCACGGTCTGTATGCTGATTCAATTAAAAGATACACATCAGCTGCTAA
>NZ_JBLYNV010000060.1:0-33095 GCF_049310165.1 Endozoicomonas sp. ALE010
GCGCTGTCACAAACATAGGGCAACCATCGCATTACGCTTCCGGAACCGCTTTCAGGGTAGCCACCAGCAGATCCCAGAACCTGGCAACGCTATTGATATTTACTTTCTCATCCGGAGAGTGCGGGAAGCGGATGGTTGGGCCAAAGGAGATCATATCCCACTCTGGGTACTTGCTGCCCAGCAGGCCACATTCCAGACCGGCATGAACCACTTGTACGCCAGGCTCCTGACCATAAAGCTCCGCATAAACCTGTTTCATAATAGCCAGAATCTGAGAGTCAGCATCTGGTTTCCAACCCGGGTAGCTGTCGGAGAAGATGACTTCGGCATCCAGCATTCGGAACAGACCAGCGACAGCATCACTCAGGGCATCATTACAGCTGCCCACCAGACTTCTTGGCAGGATATGGGCTTTGATCTTACCTTCATTGATGGTCAGAACACCCAGGTTTAAAGAGGTTTCTACCACGCCTGCAATGGAGTCACTCATTCTCTGGGCTCCATTTGGACAGGCATTCACCGCAGCTACCCACTGGTTCTGATCCTGCAGAGACATCAGTTCGGCAGCGGGCGCAGCCTCACTCAGAGTCAGTGTCAGGTTGGGCTCCACCACCGCCAATTCGGCAGTCAGCTCATTGCTGCACTGGTCAATAATTTGCTCACAAGCCTCCAGTGATGACTCAGGAACGGCAATGACCGCAGACGCTTCACGGGGAATGGCATTGGCCAGGGAACCACCGGTCAGGCTGGCAATACGCACACCTTCTGCCTCCAGGCGGTGCAGGACACGGACCAGCAATTTGATGGCATTGCCCCTGCCCAGATGAATATCACACCCGGAATGGCCACCTTTGAGTCCGGCAATGGACAGGGTTTTGCAGGTCAATCCATCCTGAGCGGCTTCAGTCGTGTAATCCCCATTGATCTCGATACGGGTACCACCGGCGCAGCCAATGTAGAGTTCTCCCTCATCTTCAGTATCCAGGTTGAGCAGGATCTTGCCTGTCAGAACACCCTGCTGCAGCCCCTGAGCGCCGATCATTCCGGTCTCTTCAGTAGCGGTGAACAGCGCTTCAACAGGACCATGCTGCAGGTCTTTGGCAGCTAATACGGCCAGTGTTGCCGCCATACCGATGCCGTTATCGGCACCGAGGGTGGTGCCTTCGGCAGTCACCCAGTCACCATCGATATAGGCTTTAATCGGGTCAGTGGGGAAGTCATGAACGGTATCGTTATTTTTCTGAGGCACCATATCCATATGACCCTGAAGAATAACACCGGCACGGTTTTCCATACCGGGTGTCGCCTTTTTGCGAATAATGACATTGCCTGCCGCATCGGACTGCCACTCAAGATTGTGCTCTTTGGCAAAGCCAATCAAATGCTCACGAATCTGTTCTTCATGGAACGAAGGGTGAGGTATGTCACATATGGCGGAAAAGTGTTGCCATAGCGCGTTGGGCTGCAGTTCGTGGATAGCGCTCATTTAAGACTCCAGGGCTAATAATATTGACTGCTGTGTCGGAATATATATTTGCAGTAGCCGTATAGTGAGGGTGCCGGGGATAAACATCAATGAGGGTTTTCTACCTTTATATCGTGCAAAACAGTCGTCAATGGTGGCAACAGGCAAGCCTGCGGATGAGTCCGCCATTTTTCAGGGAACGATGCTGGAATATAGCTGTCTGAAAAGTGCAACAAACGTTATTGACTGGATGTATTATTTTGGACGCAATCTCCAGGCCCCAATCGGGTGCTCAATTTGACAGCAACATGAGTGTTGATGATGTAACAGAGCTTCTGGGGGAGGTTTCATTCAATCATCGTGAAACCAGGGTTACGACTGGATTAGTACCTGAGACAACGTCACAAACGGATGTTGCCATGGTTTTGGACTCCTCCCCCCGTGATGTTCCGGTAGTTGACCGATCAGTCTCTATGCCGTCTGATGGTGGTTTTGCTTATTCACCGGCCGATACGGGCTTGCGGTTGGAGTATTTGCGCAAACATCCTATTGCAGAAGGGTTAAATAGTGATCCTGACTATTCAGCCCTCATTAAGCAGCTGTGCGATGCCACATCAGATCATGAAAAATTATCTTTATTTGAAAAGTTACAAGAAAAGGTTGAATGTAAACATGGTTCAAATAGATTGATTGCAATTTCTCTTCTTCGGCATTTATCAAAGTACACTAACCTGGCAGAGGAAGCATTTCGTCTGATCAATAATTGTGATCAGTTTTCAAGCATTAACGGTAATATTGATGAGCGTAGCTTGCTATTTAATGTTGGTGTTCTGGACGCTCTCTATAGCCAGTTGACGGACTTGTCAAAGCTATTAAAGGGAGAACTGTGTACGGAATCGCTTTCATTAATTCGTTATACCAATATGATTTTTCCTGAGCCCATTTTTGTTCTTGATGTCATGAACCCTCGTCAACTCTCCGGTTATGGGGAAGAGCTGTCTCAGCACAAGGAGCAAATAGTTCTAAGGTGTAAATGGGGTCCTGCTGATACTCGTTTAATCGAATTGATAACGATGATTTCTCGTTACCGTGAAACTGAACTACGTATTTATACCAGCATTTCTCAAGCCTCAGCAAACTACCTTAACGATTATCTAAGAGCGAATAATATTGACCGATTGTTTCTTCCTATGGCAGGATCCGGTTATTTTTCTAAAAGTATGATGGAAGCAGGCATGCCCTCAACCTGCTTTGATATCAATCCACCGGAAAGAACCTATACCAGGGTAAATAAAGCGGATGTGTTTGTCAGCGTCGACAAGTTTGCCAAAATACTTGCTTCGACTGGTGGTAACATGGACTCATCAGCAGTGGTACTTGATGCGCCGCAGCCCGTTTTCATGGATAACGGGCGCTGGGTGGACGCTGATGAATTTCTTCCCAGGGTCATTAAGTCCTGGTTTGATCGGGGAGGTAAGAATTTGCTGGTCATTTCTGAGGCCAGTGATCAGGAATTGCTTTTTTCTTCCAAAGCATTAACAAAAATGGGAATAGCCATGATACCGGTGATACCGGGCTTTCCTCCTGAGATATTTCAAAGCCTGGGGGAGCATATCGGTGTCTGTGGTCTTTATCGGATTGATAAAAAATAAGTGGTTGATTGCCTGCTGGAGACAGCAAAACTCTGGCGAGACTGCCTTTTTCTCCTATTATTCCAGTTGAAATATAAGTCACTGTCAGGGTGTCTCGATAATGAAACTCTACGAGGTTTATGTGCAGAAGTTAGTCAGATGGTCTACCGTTGTCTTGCTGGCATTCACGGTGTTTGTGGCTGAAGGTGCTTATATCGGCCCCGGATCAGGGGTGAGTTCCGTACCTGACTCCGGTGATGGTATGACAACCGTCGCCGCTATCCTGAAGAATCCTCAGGACGACAGGCGGGTCGTCCTCAGGGGTAATCTGGTCCGAAAAGTTAAACATGAGACTTACCTGTTTAACGATGGTACCGGTGAAATCATCGCGGATATTGATGATAACGACTTTCCACCGCAACCGGTAACAGCCAATACCAAAGTAGAGATTATTGGTGAGGTGGATGTTGATCGGGTATCCGCCGTTGAAGTAGACGTAAAGTCTCTGCGAATTATCAGCAAGTAGGGTACAGAAAGCATACAAAAGTCAGGCTAACAGACAGCTAACCATCATCTCTTAAATTAGCCCCTCGTCTTCTACTTTTATAAGGTGCAAAACAGTCGTCTATCGTTGAAACATACAGACGAATCAGCAATTTTTCAGGGAACAATGCTGGAATATAGCTGTCTGAAAAGTGAAACAAATGCTATTTGTTGGAAGCTTATTGTGGACGCAACAGACAAGCCCCAATATGATGGTGCTCAATTTGATGCTTATTCTGGTGCTCATTCTAATAGCAGTCAGGCTGTTGATGATTTAACCGGGCTTTTCGGGGAGGTTTTATTCAATCATCGTGAAACCAGGGTTACCACAGATGAATTAATACCTGAGACGACTCCACAAACTGACCTTGCCACGCTTTCGGACTCATCTCCCCGTGATGTTTCGGTAGTCGCCAGATCAGTCTCCATGCCGTCCGGTAGTCGTTTTGCTTTTTCACCGGCAGATACGGGCTTGCGGTTAGATTATTTACTCAAACATCATGTTGCTGAAGGGTTAAATAATGATCCGGACTATTCAGGCACCATCGCGCAGCTATCCCGTGCGACATCAGACTATGAAAAATTTGCTTTATTCGAGAAGTTACTGGACGCGGTTGATAGTAAACATAAATCAAATTTTGAAAAGGCACTGCCTCTTCTTCAGGGTTTTCCAAAGAAAACTTCCTGTTTAGAGGAAGCATTTAGACTGATCAATAAAAGTGGCCAGTTTTTGTGCAATGACGGTGATGTTGATAAGCGTAGGTTAATATTGAATATTGGTATTCTGGACTCTCTCTATAGTCAGTTGACGGACATGTCAAAGCTTTTAAATGGAGAGCTGTGCACGGAATCGCTGTCAATAATGCGTTATATCAATATGATCTCTTCTGACCCTGTGTGTGTTTTTGACGTCCTTCAACTTGATCAACGCCTTGCCAGTGAAAGCATGCCATTGCAATATCACAGGGAAAGGGTAGCTATGAAGCTCAATCACTCCCATTATGATCAAGCTATCAATGTGATAGCGATGATTGCTGGTTATCGTGAAATTGAGCTCTGTATTTATTCCAGTATTTCCAAAGCCTCGGCAAAGTATCTTAACGATTATCTAAGAGCGAATAATATTGACCGATTGTTTTTCCCTATGGCGGGATCCGGTTATTTTTCTAAAAGTATGATTGATGCAGGCATGCCCTCAACCTGCTTTGATATCAATCCACCGGAAAAAACCTTTACCAGGGTGAATAAAGCGGATGTTTTTGTCAGCGTTGACAAGTTTGCCAAAATACTTGCTTTGACTGGTGGAAACATCGATTCATCAGCATTGGTACTCGATGCCCCGCAGCCCATTTTCATGGATAATGGGCGTTTGATGGGCTCTGATGAATTCCTACCCAAGGTCATTAAGTCCTGGTTTGATCGGGGAGGTAAGAGTTTCATGGTCATTTCTGAGGCCAGTGATCAAGAGTCGCTTTTCTCTTCCAAAGCATTAACAGGAATGGGAATAGTCATGAAACCTGTGATACCGGGTTTTCCGCCTGAGATATTTAAAGGTTTGGGGGAATATATTGGTATCTGCGGTCTTTATCGGATTGATAAAAGATAAGCTGTTGATTACCCGGGAGGCTGACCGAAAATAGCGCCCGTCCTCGCTACGGGCGCTATTCTCAGACAGCCTCTTAGAGCAACGCAGGAGCAGTTGCCGCGCAGAGCAGTCTACCCTCGGACAGCCTCCCGGATCAGGCAAGCCGTGAAAAAATTTTGTGTCTTTGTATCTTTGTGGTTCCCTTCTTTTAAGGCCTTTCGCAACACCCTCATAGCTTACAGTGGTTTAACCACTCTGGATTTTCCTGTCGCTTGCCACGAACCTGATCAAAATACATGGACTGAAGCTTTTCAGTAACGGGGCCACGCTTGCCGCAGCCGATCTTGCGCCCATCGTGTTCACAAATAGGCATTACCTCTGCTGCCGTGCCGGTAAAGAATGCTTCACGGGCAATATATACTTCATCACGGGTAATGCGTTTTTCCCGGACTTCCAGCCCAAGCTCCCGGGCAAACCGGATGATGGTATCCCGGGTAATGCCTTCCAGGCAGGAAGTCAGTTCCGGGGTATAGAGAATGCCATCTTCTTTCACAATAAAGACATTCTCACCACTGCCTTCCGCCACATAACCCTCGTTATCCAGCAGCAGGGCTTCTTCACAGCCACTGTCCAGTGCTTCCCGCAGTGCCAGCATGGAGTTCATGTAATTCCCGTTGGCTTTGGCCTTGCACATGGTGATATTTACATGGTGTCGTGTATAGGAAGAGGTACGAATTTTGATGCCACGCTCAAGCGCTTCCGGCGACATGTAAGAAGGCCAGTTCCAGGCAGCAACCATGGTGTGAACCTGAAGGCCCTCGGCTCTTAACCCCATACCCTCAGAGCCCAGGAAGCACATTGGCCGCAGGTAGGCTTCGTCCAGCCCATTCTCACGAACGACAAGCTTCTGTGCTTCGTTCAGTTCTTCTTTGCTGAAGGGGATTTCCATTCTCAGGATGTGGGCGCTGCGAAACAGGCGGTCGGTGTGTTCCTTCAGACGGAAAATGGCAGGTCCTTCTGGCGTGTTATAGGCTCTGACACCTTCGAAAACCCCCATTCCGTAATGGAGGGTGTGGGTCAGCACATGGGTTTTGGCTTCACGCCAGGGAACTAACTTCCCATCTAACCAGATAACGCCATCACGATCGGCGAAAGACATCGGGAAACTCCAGATCTAAATTATTTTGTTGGTGAAAGAGTCTGAAGTGACTATTGGATCACAACTTTTCTCTGATGCCAAAGAGTGATTGTCCACGGCAGGGGATTGCAAAATTCTCAAGCGTTATCATTTTACCGGAACCAGCTGCGCAGGTTTCAGATCTTTTCAGAATATTCTAACGATTAAGCCATTTCTAATTGAACCGATCGAGTAATTTATGGTCAGAAAGTACTTTGATAGTTCATCAAAATTTGAGGCCATTTGACAGTTGACAGTTGACATTTAAGATTGGGTCTCTTGTCTGATGTATCTACAGGTTGCTGTATCAAAAAATTTAAACAGGAGCTATTGCTAATGAACCTGGGTAATTCTTTCGGTTACTTACCGGACGGAAGTGATCTTTCTCGATATGGGGAGGTTGATCATCAGGAACCGGTACTGATTTATGATCGGGATCGGCAGCAAGCCTTGTCCGGTAAAGTATTCAGAACAACCAGCGGAGCATTGTTTCGATGTAAACCTGAGGATTTGAATGAAATTGAGAGCAGAATGTACTGTGGCGAATGTTCGAAGGGTAATAGACATATCATGGAAGGCAGGCCTTTGCATCACAGGGAGATCGTTAACAGCGCCATCATTGATGTGCGACCAAAAGACGCATCAATACTCCCATCACTGAAGGGGTATACTTTAGCATCTGACCTACAGTGTTTTATAAAGGCAGATCCTATTAATTACAAGAAGTATGATGAGCATGGAGAACTGACCGCTCTTTCCCGGCGCCTCATAGTATATTGTGCGAAGGACCATAATGGTGATGAATGTCGTCAGGCCGTGGAGTTAAGCTATTTGCCTGACCATTATCATGGCGAACATCATGGATGCTTTCCTGCCCCGGTAGTTGCACCGCAGGGACTCTATCCAACAGAGGATTTGATGACATTTGACAGCCTCCCAGAGAGGGCCGCTGGATCCGGGAATGAAGAAAGTATGGTTCAGATGCAGTTAATGTCGGGCATGAAAATACTTGAACATCTGCAAAAGAGATACAAGGAGCAGGATGAGCAAATCATTCAACTGAACAAAACGATAGAACAACTTCAAAGCAATGTAGGAAACCTCTCGGTAACCTGCGCTGATAGTAAAATTCAAATAGAGGAATTGCAGGAACAGCGCACGGATGGAACGTTTTTATGGAGAATAGACAACTTCAGAGAAGCCATAGACAAGGCAAGTATCGACATAGAAACATCGTTTGACAGTCCGGTTTTCTATTCGGCACCGGAAGGATACAGGATGAAGGCAACAATATATCCAAATGGCGATGGTAACGGAAAAGGCACCCACATCAGTCTGTTTATATCAATTATGAAAGGCATGTATGACGACATTCTGCCTTGGCCATTCGATCAAACTTTATCCTTTGAGATAGTTGGGGAAGGAAAAGAAGTTTTGGGAGTAAATAGAACTGAACCCGACCGGACGATCCCAAGCTTCCAAAAACCGGAGAGCATGAATAGAGCTGTTGGTTGCGATAAATTTATGGCAATCACTGATCTTACACACATGCTTCCGGGTGGCAGTCTATTTATCAGGATCAACGTCGGTGAGAAGGCCAGTGGCAGTGAGTAAAATTGTCTAAAATCCTTACCACCCTCATCTTCGGCTTGCGCGGGCGGGGATAAAGACAGAAACGCATAAAGTGCTCCACGGGGTGGCCATCCACAGGGCGGCCATCCCCTTGAGAGTTTACACATAATCAATTAACTGTCGTTGGATTCCTGCTCATTTCATACAGTCTGCCCAGATAGCCATAACGGCCTGACGCAGATAGTCGCCAGAGGTATTGTCTACTTCAGGTACCTCGTTTTGTAATGCTTTTTGATGAATACAGAACCGGAAGGTTTTATAAGCCTCCCGAAGCTGATGGGCGTCGTCATGTTTCAACAGGCCAGCAAGCTCCAGTTCTTCAGAAATCCGCACGTTGTCGGTCCACTTCAACAGCGACGGGTACTGGCTGGAGTACCGCAGAACGGCAAACTGCATCAGAAACTCAATATCAACAATGCCGCCCGGGTCATGTTTTAAATGGAAGACTTCACCGCTATTGACTGAAGATGATGTTGACCTCAGGTGTTCCCGCATTTTCTGGCGCATATCAACAACATCATCACGGAGTTTGTTAACATCCCGTTGCTGGCTGAGAATAGCTGATCTGAGGTCTGCAAACTTCTGTGCAAGTGTTGGGTCACCGGCAATCACACGGGCACGCACCAGGGCCTGGTGTTCCCAGGTCCATGCTTCCTCTTTCTGGTACTTCTCAAAGTAAGTGAAGGAGTTGACCAGCAATCCTTTCGAGCCGGATGGCCGTAGTCTCATGTCTGCATCATAAAGAATACCCGAGGGTGTCTGTGTGGTCAGAATATGGATGATTCGCTGGCCCAGGCGGGTATAGAACGTGGTGCTGTCAATGGCCCTGGGTCCATTGGTCTCTTTATTGGTACCGCCATTATGGATGAAGACCAGGTCAAGATCAGAGCCGGGGCCTAACTCAATACCGCCCAGCTTGCCGTAACCAACAATAATGAAGCCGGGATCACACAGGTTGCCGTCAGCATCCCGGGGCATTCCATATTTTTCAACCAGGTTGCGCCAGGCAATGGCCAGAACGGCATCAAGAATCACCTCAGCAATCCAGGTCAGGTAGTCACTCTCTTTCATCAGAGGCAGGGTGCCGGACACCTGGGCAGCCGTCACTCGTAAGACATGGGCCATTTTGAAGTGGCGCAGAACTTCCATCTGGTTCTCAAGATCATCTTCCGCAATATGGGCGAGCTGTTGGCGCAGCTCGTCGGCCAATGCTTCTTTTTCCGGTGGATTATAGAGGTCGCCAAGATTGAGGAACTCATCGAGAAGTGCTGGGAATCGGGCAATCTGTTCAGCAATCCATGGGCTGGCAATACAGAGTTTGCCAAGGTGCTCCAGGGCGGCAGGGTTCTCGATCAGCAGAACCAGATAAGCGGTTCGACGCAGCACTGCCTCAATCAGCGGAAGAATTCGCAGTAAAAAAGTATCAGGTTCAGTGGCGTTGGCGGCCACTCCCAGCAACAGTGGGATGAACTTATCCAGACGGTCACGGCTCTGCCTTCTGACCCGGGTAATGGCTTTGCTATCTCGCAGGGAAATCAGTCGCTGCCATGAGGCATCGACATTTTTGAAGCCCTCTCGGGCCATCAGCTGCTGTTCTTCTTCCTCGCTAAGTTGGTCAAGCCAGAGGGCTTGCCACTGGTCACTATGAGGATCTTTGGCATTTGTGGTTTCAGGATCAGCAATAACCGCATCAAAATAAGTGGTGACCTGGTGACGGTGTTCTTCCAGCTTTCCCAGTAACCCGGACCAGTCTTTTTGCCCCATACTGAAGGCGACCCGTGCCTGAGCCTTCGGGCTTTTCGGCAGATCCTGAGTCTGCCGATCGGCGATGGCCTGAATGGCATGTTCAAGATTACGAAGGAAAATATAAGCGGCTTTCAGCTCATTGGCTTCGTCAGGAGAAAAATAGTGTTTGCGCTGCAGCGTTGATAGAACCTTCAGCAGGTTTCGCTCCTGAAGACTGCGGTCACGCCCGCCATGTATTAACTGGAAAGACTGAATGATGAACTCAATCTCACGAATGCCACCTGGCCCAAGCTTGATATTGCTCTCCATGCCTTTGCGTTTCACTTCCCGGCGGATCAGCTGCTTCATTTCCCGCAGGGCGCTGATGGAGCCAAAATCAATGTAGCGACGATAAACAAAAGGACGCAGCTGGCTGAGCAGTAGCTGGCCTGCGAGCATGTTTCCGGCAACCACCCTGGCCTTGAGCATGGCGTAACGCTCCCAGTCCCGGCCCTGATCCTGATAATACTGCTCCATCGCTGCAAAGCTCATGGCCAGTGCTCCGCTGGAACCATAAGGCCGCAGTCGCATATCAACCCGGAACACAAAACCATCGGCACTCTGACAATCCAGCACCTTGATCAGTCGCTGGCCAAGGCGGATAAAAAACTCCTGATTGGTAATGACCTTTTTGCTGCCACGGGTTTCTCCCTGGCAGGGGTAGGTGAATATCAGGTCGATGTCTGAAGAGAGGTTAAGGTCTCTGGCTCCCAGTTTGCCCATACCCAGTACCACCATGTTCTGGGGAACCGTCTCTTCCCCCGGGATGTTTGTGCCATAGGGTGTTCCCATGCTCTGGCAGCTGTCCTGGTAAAGCCAGTTGAGTGCGCTATCAATGCAGGCATCCGCCAGGGCCGACATATCCGCTGTGGTTTCCGACATGCTGACCCGGCGATTCAGGTCGAGCCAGATAATCCGCAGCATTTCCCGGTTGCGGTAAAGTCTGAGAGCCTTGATCAGGTCCTGCTCATTTTCAACCGCTGCCAGTGCTGTTTGTAAACGTTCCGGGTGGGTTCGGGCTAAATCAGGGAGTTTGTCATGGTTTTCCAGAATGCTGGCAAGCCACTGGGGGTGACGAATGCACTGCTGCGCGGCAAAGTCACTGCCTGCCCAGCAATGGATCAGCTGATCCATCAGCCCGGGACTCAGTTGATCGCTCTGGTCAGGAAAAAGGCTACCAGGAAAAGTAAATGACGGGTTGTTATCCATAAACTGCTGCAAGTGAGCAGTGACCACGTTCCTGATTTCTGCAGGAAGAATTTCCGTATTAGTGTCAGTTGACCCGCAGGCAGTTAATTGTTGACTGAGTTGTGCCCTGAGTGACTCCATAAACCCGCTCTCTTCTGGTTGCTGGTGCCATTTTATGAGAATGGGATGACTATAGCCATATACCCGTTTTCAACGCTGCCCGGATCAGGCCCTCAAACGTTATTGCCAGGAGCCTGGGTAAGTCTTAAGCGGTTGCAGGGGTGGTTTTTTGCTGGCCAGGCAACATAGCTGGTAAAAGCCGGTTGTATATCAAAGTCTTTTAGCTTCTTGATTTCCTGTTGACAAACAGGTGCATAGCCAAATAGTCGATAAAGTGGACTGTCATAATGCGTTGTGACGGAAACAACTTTATCTCCCCGCTTGAATGCTTTTTTGGCGGCAAACGCCGAGAGTTCATTGGATTGCCTGAACGCTGTAAATTGTCCAAGTGTCCACCCGCTGCTTAGTTCAAGAATCTCCAGGGGAACAAGTCCAAAGGTTGGCATATCAAAATACTGTTTGATTTCAAATATGTCGTTATGGTGCTCCAGGGCAATAATGTGCTCCAGCAGTTGGATATTTTGAGCCATCGTCAAGAGCCTTTCAGGAGTAAGCTTCTCCTGAAAAGAGGTTGTGAGCATGGCATATTCACAAGCTGAGAGTCCTGCAATTAACTTTGCAACCTGCCGCAGGGTAGAAGAAACCTGGCCAGTGCAAAGCATTTCCTGAAATGCGAAAGGGCTGAATGGCACGGTGAATGGATTTCTATCATGAATCAGGTATTCATGATCACCCAATTGTTGAATATCTATTTTTGCATAGGGGCTTTGGTCTAACAGATCGTCCCAAAGGCCATGGGCCACCACGGCTTTCAGTGTTGTTTCCGTCAGACCGGCTTCTCTACTGAGAAATGCCAGTGCCAGTACATGAGAGTATCTACCGTGCAGGAAGTTGCCTGACCAGGTGCTGTCGGTAAAACCTGATTTATCTATCAGAGAACTGGCTATCTCTGCAGGGACATAGCCTATAAACTCCGGGGCATCTTGCAATTGAAGACCTCCCCGGGCCACTTCTCCCAGAACTTTAGATAACACACCCCGGATTTTGGGGGCTGTAGCTTTGACAAAAATTTCCCCTTTCATGCCATCGGGATGAGAATATCGATATTTCTGTGCGTTGCATACGGTCTCTGCATCCTTTATGGCACTGACTCTGACTTGCTTTTCAATGTTTGCTTTTTGCTCTGTGTTAAGTTGGAGATTAATAAAACCTTCCTTTACCAGTAAATAGTCCTGAAGCTGTTTTGCGTCCAGTTCTGCAACCAGCTCTTCAGACAGCAAATGCCTGAGCTTACTGCCTACCAGATCGAAAAAAACACATTGAGCAGGGTAATCGAACAGTTTAAGTTTGCAGAACTTATATTGATCTTGTTGAAAGGTATTGAGTGCTTCTATGTCCTTCTCTTTCAAGGTTGTACCGTAAGAAAAAATCTCGGCAATATGTCGGGCAAGTTGCAAACCGACAATATATTTTGATTGGTCGGTGAAAAAGGTTCCCGGAAGGAGCAACGATTTAAGGTCAATACGTGATAAGTCCCAAAATACATTGTTATTGCACTTGACAAGAATGGGGCCTGGATCACTGATCGATCGTTCGCCCAGGGGGATCTCTTTCACTGACCTGTAACCGGCACGATGGGCAGAGGTATGACGAACTCCCCCAATAGAAATTTCTTTATTATTATGACGTACCGGTTGAGTTACTTTTTTATTAGACTCTAATGCCGATTTAAACATCGGTGTTTCTAACAGTGAAATACTATCCATACTTACACGTTTTATAATCTCATTAATTTAATAGATAGGGCGCTTTTGATTATATTTAATTTGAAAAGTTCATAATATTCAGGTTTATTATTTTTAGTGGTCATTTTTGTTTCAGAGGGAAGAGCCTGTTTTGTTATGTTTTTTGCCAAGTTGATTTCCCGACTTCCTTTTAAGGTCATCTATATTGTGTCCTATTTTTTTTATTTGTTCGCCTTTTATCTCTCCAAATATCGAACAGGAACTGTGCACAAGAATTTGCGACAGGCTTTTCCGGAAAAAAGGGAGGCGTATATTGCTGATGTGACCAGACAGTTTTACCGGCATCTGTCGGACCTTGCCTTTGAAGTGATCAAGGCCCACAGCATGAGCGCAGAAGCGTTTAAAGAACGCTGCTCAATTGTTGGCGCTGATGCCCTGGAGGCGGCATCCCGGGAAAGGTCCAGGCCAATCATTGTGTTAACCATCCACCAGGGCAATTGGGAGTGGATGCTCCATAGCGTGTCACAACACCTCGGTGTGCCTATTGATCCGGTTTACAAGCCTTTGCACCACAAAGGCTGGAATCAGTTTATCCATGAGATTCGCAGCCGCTTTCATTCCCGCCCCATTCCGATGAAACAGGCCGGGCGGGACATTCTTAAGGGCAAAAATGGTTTCCGGCTGTTTGTGATGCTGGCCGATCAGACCCCGGCAGAAGGAGAGCGCAGTTACTGGGTCCCTTATCTCAATAAAGAAGCGCCTTTTTACCTTGGAGCGGAAAAAATTGCCTTACTGACTCAATACCCGGTCTTTTTTGCCCAGTGTCGACGACTAAAACGCGGCTACTATGAACTTGAATTTAAAGCGCTGGCTCTGCCCCCTTATGAAAAAACCAAAGACAAAAATCACCATCCGGTTATTGATGCTTATGTCAGTGCTGCACAGGCCGCGATCTATGAACAGCCGGAAACGTTCCTCTGGAGTCATCGCCGCTGGAAACGAAGCCGGAAAAGTGATGAATAGTACATTGCCCTGCCAGACATTGGCTTTTCGGATTTAAAAGCCCTGTTTGCAGGTCATTATGTGTCTGATGACATCAGTTATTAAACGATACCCAAATTTCTGTTGGCAGACCCTGAGACAGTTCGGTTTTTAGCCAATAAAATCCATGATTGATAGATTGTGAGAAAAAGTGTTTGTTTTTGTTGCCTCTGTTGCGAACTTTTCCTATAAAAATCAATACTTTTTGCAATAAAAATACATGTAAGTACTGGTACTCATTGCGGGAATTGCTTATCTTGTAGTTATATTGCATTTGATTAGTATCAATTTTTTTTAAAGCTTTGGCTGTTAGACGAAACTTGTGCGTATGCTTGATGATTGCAAGTAATCAACCATTAACAATAACGATCACAAAGTTTGTTGTAGCAGTATCGATCCCGGAGCCGATTTGTATGCATGATATCGACCCATTAGAAACCAGGGAATGGCTGGAAGCACTGGATTCCGTTCTGGAGCAGGAAGGTGAAGACCGTGCTCATTTTCTGCTGACCCGGCTTTCCCAGCATGCTCGTGCCAAAGGTACGCAGCTGCCCTACGCGATTACCACGCCGTATCGCAATACGATACCACCGGAAAAAGAAGCCCGTATGCCCGGCGACCTGTTTATGGAGCGTCGTATTCGCTCCCTGGTCCGCTGGAATGCGCTGGCTATGGTGATGCGCGCCAACAAGAAGGACAGCAGCCTGGGTGGACATATCTCTTCCTTTGCCTCCAGTGCCACTCTCTACGACATCGGGTATAACTACTTCTTCCACGGCCAGGGCAGTGACCGTGAAGGCGATCTGATTTATTACCAGGGCCACGTATCGCCTGGTATCTACTCCCGGGCTTATCTGGAAGGTCGTCTGGACGAGGGCCAGCTGGATAATTTCCGTCAGGAAGTGGATGGCAATGGTCTTTCCTCCTACCCTCACCCCAAACTGATGCCTGACTTCTGGCAGTTCCCGACCGTATCCATGGGCCTCGGCCCTCTGCAGGCGATCTATCAGGCTCACTTCATGAAGTACCTGATTAACCGTGGCATGTCCCGGGATCAAAACCGTAAGGTCTGGGCATTCCTCGGGGATGGTGAGATGGATGAGCCGGAATCTCTCGGTGCCATCTCCCTGGCCGGTCGTGAGAAGCTGGATAACCTGATCTTCGTGGTCAACTGTAACCTGCAACGTCTGGATGGCCCGGTCCGTGGTAACGGCAAGATCATTCAGGAGCTGGAAGGCATCTTCCGGGGGGCTGGCTGGAACGTTATCAAGGTCGTCTGGGGCCGTCATTGGGATCCGCTGCTGGCCCAGGACAAACATGGCAAGCTGCAGGAAGTGATGGACAAGGCCGTTGATGGTGATTATCAGAACTGTAAGGCAAAAGGCGGTGCCTGGACCCGTGAGCACTTTTTTGGCCGTGACCCTGAAGCGCTGAAGCTGGTTGAACACCTGTCGGATGATGATATCTGGCGTCTGAACCGGGGTGGCCATGACCCCTACAAAGTCTTCGCGGCCTACCACGAGGCGGTTAACCATAACGGCCAGCCTACCGTCATTCTTGCCAAGACGGTTAAGGGCTACGGTACCGGTACCACCGGTGAAGCGGCCAACGTCAGCCATAACGTCAAGAAGCTGCCGGTTGATGACCTGAAGCACTTCCGTGACCGCTTTGACCTGCCGATCAAAGACGAAGACATTGAGACCCTGCCTTACTTCAAACCCGACGCTGACAGCCCGGAAATGAAGTACATGCGCAAGCGTCGTGAAAAGCTGGGTGGCTTTATTCCCCAGCGCCGCGTAGAAACCGACGTTAAGCTGGAAATTCCGGGCCTTGAGGCTTTCGAAGCGGTGACCAAAGGCAGTGGCGAACGGGAAATCTCCACCACCATGGCTTACGTACGCATTCTGGGTGCGCTGGCCAAAGACAAGAGCCTGGGCAAGCACATTGTGCCGATCATTCCGGATGAAGCCCGTACCTTTGGTATGGAAGGTATGTTCCGCCAGCTGGGTATTTACTCTGCGGAAGGTCAGAACTATGAGCCGGTAGATTCCGACCAGGTGATGTTTTACAAAGAATCCAGACAGGGGCAGATTCTCGAAGCGGGCATTAACGAAGCGGGTGCTCACGCCGCGTGGATTGCTGCGGCGACCTCTTACAGCAGCAACAACGTACCGATGATTCCGTTCTATGCGTTCTATTCCATGTTTGGTTTCCAGCGTACTGGCGATCTGGCCTGGGCAGCGGGTGATATCCAGGCCCGTGGCTTCCTGATTGGTGCCACTGCGGGTCGTACCACGCTGAACGGTGAAGGTCTGCAGCATCAGGACGGCCACAGCCACATTCTGGCATCCACCGTACCGAACTGCATAAGCTATGACCCAACCTACGGCTATGAGATGGCGGTGATTATCCAGAACGGTCTGCAACGTATGTATGGCGACGGTGACAATGTCTGGTACTACATCACCGCCATGAATGAAAACTACCGTCAGCCAGCGCTGCCGGAAGGCCCTGAAGTGATCGAAGGCATCATCAAGGGACTTTACAACCTGGAAGAAAATTCCCGTAACCAGGGGCTTAAGGTCCAGCTGATGGGGTGTGGCACTATCCTTGAGGAAGTCCGTGCAGCTGCCGGTATTCTGCGTGATGAGTTCAACGTTGAATCGGATATCTGGAGCGCAACCAGCTTTAACGAGCTGGCCCGGGATGGTCAGAACGCCAGACGTTACAACATGCTGAACCCTGAAGCTGATAAGAAAGTCTGCTGGGTTGAGCAGCAGCTGTCTGGCCGTAAAGGTCCGGTTATCGCCGCGACTGACTATATGAGCCAGTACGCGAACCAGATCCGTGAGTTTGTGCCGGCAAACTTTGTTTCGCTGGGCACGGATGGATTTGGTCGCTCTGACACCCGTGAACAGCTGCGTCGTTTCTTCGAGGTAGACCGTTACTTCATCGTGGTGGCTGCCCTGTATGCGCTGGTTCAGGATGGTGAGCTGGAAGCGTCCGTGGTCAGCGAGGCCATCAGGAAGTTTGATATTGACCCGTCCAGAGCTAACCCTCTGTATTGCTAAGTCCGGAACTGAAGAGAAGGTATGAGGAATGAGTGACGAAATCATCAAAGTTCCGGATATCGGCAGTGGTGAGGCAGAAGTCATCGAAATCTGCGTCCAGCCCGGTGATACGGTATCGGCCGAAGACTCCCTGGTTGTTCTGGAGTCTGACAAGGCCACCATGGAAGTCCCGGCACCAAGGGATGGCGTGGTGACAGAAGTGCTGCTGAATATGGGTGACAATGTCAGCGAAGGTGCTCCGATGATTAAGATGGCTGCAGCAGCATCTGAGGTTGTCGAGCCCATAGCGGACAGAGGACCGCCAGCAGAAGCCCCCGTGTCGGCAGCCCCGGTGGTTGAAGCGGCTGGTGGCTCCCGGACTGAGTCGGTGCATGTACCCGATATCGGTGCTGAAAATGTGCCGGTTATTGAGGTGAGTGTGAAGGTTGGCGACACCGTTGCCCTGGAAGACTCATTGATTGTCCTGGAGTCCGACAAAGCGACCATGGAAGTGCCTTCCCCGGTAGCAGGGGTGGTGACCGCCATTCATGTCAAGGAAGGTGACGCCCTGAGTCAGGGTGATCTGGTGATTGACGTTGAAGTCAATGGCAGCGGTGATGTCGCTGTAACGCCTGCGCCGGTTCCAGCTGCAGCTCCAGAGCCTGCCGCTGTTGTGCCAGCTGCACCCGAGCCTCAGTCTGGACCGCGCATGGAGAAAGTAACAGTACCTGATATTGGTGCTGAGAACGTTCCCGTGATTGAGGTCTGTGTCAGCGTTGGCGATCAGATTGAAGAAGAAGCGTCACTGATCGTACTGGAATCTGACAAGGCGACCATGGAAGTGCCTGCACCGTTTGCCGGTGTTGTGAAAGCCATCATGGTCAAAGAAGGCGATACCCTTAGCCAGGGTGACCTGATTCTGGATATTGAAGTGTCTGGTGGCGCAGCAGCATCGGTTGTCAGCCAGCCAGCGCCTGCAGCCGCTGCACCTGCCACTGTGCCACCGCAGCAGGAGGCTCCATCCCGCGCACCATCAGCACCACCCCCACATGCAGAAGCGCACCCTGTGGAACTTGAGCGTACCAACCGCAAATTCCATGCAGGTCCTGCGGTGCGCAAACTGGCCCGTGAGTTCGGTGTTGATCTTGCTGAAGTGACCGGTAGTGGTCCACGTCGTCGCATTCTGAAAGAAGACGTACAAAAGTACGTGAAGATGCGCCTCAGTGAAAAGGCACTTTCAGGACAAGGTGCTTCTACTGGTCTGGGTATTCCAGCCATGCCAGAGATCGACTTCAGCAAGTGGGGTGAGATCGAGAAGGTTGCCCTGAATCGGCTGCGTAAAGTGGCGGCTCAGAACTTCCAGCGTTCCTGGCTGAATGTGCCACACGTTACCCAGTTTGATGAGTGTGACATTACTGAACTGGAAGCGTTCCGCAAGGCTCAGAAAGCCATGGCCGAGGCCCGTGGTACCAAACTGACACCACTGCCGTTTATTCTGAAAGCCGTTGCTTACGTGTTGAAAGAGCTGCCACAGTTCTGTGCTTCCCTTAGCCCTGATGGCGAAATGCTGATCTACAAGAAGTACATCAACATTGGAGTCGCGGTTGATACCCCAGACGGTTTGCTGGTGCCAGTGATCAGAAACGTCGATCAGAAGAGCCTGTGGGAACTGTCGGTTGAATGTATCGAGTTGGCCGGTAAGGCCCGTGACAAGAAGCTGAAGCCTGATGAAATGCAGGGTGGCTGCTTTACCATCTCCAGCCTGGGTTCTATCGGTGGCACGGCGTTTACTCCGATCGTCAATGCGCCAGAAGTCGCCATTCTTGGTCTGTCCAGGGCCGCCATGAAGCCCGTGTGGAATGGCCAGGACTTCGATCCGAAGCTGATGTTACCGTTGTCACTGTCTTATGATCACAGAGCCATCAACGGTGCGGATGCAGCACGTTTCACGACAATGCTGGGTGAATTGTTGACCGATATTCGCAAGCTGCTTCTTTGAGACTTTGGTTAATAAAAATCCGGAGGTGATTAATCTCCGGATTCAACATTGTATTTCTTTGAAGTTATGAAGAAGATAAATGATTTTGGAGTGCTTTCCAGGCATCAAACATAACATCTACGTGTACAGGATCAAAATTTTCCCAAATCTTAACATTACGACTATGTTTTTCTCCAATTGATTCTAATATTCTTTCTCGAATCTTAATGGCGTTTTTCTCATGTTTAACCTTGATTGTTAACGAGGATCTACCTGCCTCAGCGCTTTTAATGTTGAAATCCTCATTCGGTTTAAAATTGTTTTTTATTAAAGTACTCACATCAAAAATTTTCAAAGGGTTAGCAGATAAAAGCTCTGAAAACTCATCTATTGTAGAGGGTGTGTGGCCAGTAGATAAATGCTTTGAAGAGTTATCTATTGCAGAGGCTGGTAACTTCTCATTTTCTGCTGGTGAAGGCGTTTTCACAGGACTTTGTTCCCGGGAAACACCAGGCTGCTGCGAGGCTGGTTCTGCTTTTTCCAGTACCTTTTGAGAAGCTACAGAGGCTGTAGGGGATTCAATACTGGTTTTCAGGTCTTTTTGTAACTGCCTATTGTCTTGTGGTAACAATCTGGTTTCATAGTCTTTGGTATCTGATAATTCGATGTTATTACCAAGCAGAGGTAAAACTGTATCATATGACGGCACAACTTGAGTGGCTAATCCTTGGTATTCGGACCATTTATTATCAGCTTGGTATTCGGACCATTTATTATCAGCTTGGTATTCGGAGCATTTATTATAAGTTTGGTATTCGGAGCATTTATTATCAGCTTGGTATTCGGAGCATTTATTATCAGGTGTATTATCTTCGTCATCAGATAAGTCATCTATTTTAAAAAATTTCTGATTATAAGAGTTACAGTTTTCAGCGTCTGTGACCATGGGTGGACCATCATGGACCAAAAATTGGCCATCTTTAATGACCAGCTCAAGCAACCGATTACCTTCCCTGTCCACAATGGCAATGTAGCCAGGACAGTTAAAATCAAAGCAAATTGGGTCTATAAATAATGACCTACCTATATCTACTGCTGCAGTGGCAATGGAACCACGGGCACCCTTTTCATTAATGGATGCCTTGATCTTCTGAACTATGTGCAGTTGATCATCCGACTGTGTACCTAACTTTGATAAATCCTGTGCTTTTATGGAGGTTCCTAATACCTGATTAATTTTATCCAGTAACTCAGTATTACAACTGTTCGTTATGTCAATTTTGGGTAGTTTTAGCTCAACCTCCATTTCAACATTTTTTAGCTTGTCAATCAGATGATTAATCGTTTCAGAATTCAGGTTGTTAATTGCTGTCGCACTGCTTTTGCGTGGTTTTATCGCCACTAATTTAAGATCTTCTCCATTTGCAGATCGGAATTCTTTGGCAATGGCCGCAAAGTTTCCGTCAGTAGCCACGTTAAGAACTTCAGTTTTACACATCATAAGGACGTTATTAATAAAAGTTCCATCTGCACACTGAAATAGCCCCTTTTCCGTGTCATCTTCAGAAAATCTTTCATCCCAGTCAATCTGGAAATTCATCACACTGCCTAAAGCCGCTTCAACTTTGTGCCGCTGAGATTCAGTAAGATGACCAAAAACCGTATCAATTTCTCCTTCGGTCTTATCATGAACAAAAGAATCTATGGTGTCGGCAAGGTTCTTGCCGTTGTTATTATTGTCCAGCTTTTTGGTTTTATAATATTTTGACAGTGACTGTTCATACTGCTCATTATCGTAGCAAAAGGTAGACCCAATAAAGTTAGTGATACGGATTGACTGATCAGAGTCAGGATCGTTAGAGTGTTTTACGGCACATTTACCGAGTTCTGTATGAATCTTATCTTTCAGGTCTTGAGTTAAGGAACCCGGGGAGATGCCAAGAGCCGATGCCACGATGGTGTCGTCTGTCATACTCAACAGAGCCATGCCCAGAGCCTGAAGCAGGCTGACAAGAGAGAGTGCCTTACTTTTATTGCCTTTAATGTCCAAGAGTTCAAGGGATAATTTATCCACCATTGTTTTAACAATATCAGAGGCCGATAAAGTGGCCGGGGACGCTGTGTCTGGCAGATTTGTTCTCTGGAATAACGCTGACATCCCTGGGTCAAAAGGTATGGCATCCATAGTATTCTCTCCAATGCTTGATAAAAATTATTTAGCGAGGACAAACTCGCTGCCTCCATGCTTTGTGGCAAGGGATTGTCTTGTTAATCAGCCGCAAGTGACGGAAAACTGTAATGATTTACAGTATTGATCTGATAAATGGATATTCAGAGTTGCCGACCTGGATATTATTAAGACATTTTGTGTGGATAATAGTTCCCTGGACGGTCACAATCTTTGGTCTATTCTCGGTCCCCAGAGCCCTGCGCCAGCACCACATGCACAAGCTGAGCATACCAATCGCAAATTTCATGCAGGGTGAATTGTTGACCGATATCGGCAATGGCTTCTTTGAGACTTTTGTTAATAAATCCGGAGGTGATTAATCTCCGGTTTTGCATTGTATTTATTTATTCACGAAGTAACTTATCACGCAGTGCTTTCCAAGCCTTGAATGTAACCTTTACTTTAACAGGTTCTAATCTCTCCCAAACGTCAACAAAGTTTTTATGTTCTTCTTCATCAATTAATTCAAATACTTTTTGTCTAACCTTATTTGCGGTATCCACAGTATCAACAGTGATAGATAACTCATAATCATAAAATAACTTAACGCTGGAAATATTCAGCTCTCCACTCGGGTTAAGCCCATGTTGTATTAATGTACTCACATCATTAACAGCTTGAAAAGGTTCAGGAGTTGATAACCTGTTTAATGTAGAGGTATTAACGTCATCATCATAATCCGACTGATCATCATGCCACGGATCAACATCTTTCCAACCTTCAGGGATAGTGATCACAGGCGAACCATCAGGCACCAAAAAGCTGTCATCCTTAATGACCATCTCAAGCAACCGATTACCTTTGCTGCCTACAATGGCTATATAGCTGGGGCAGTCAATATTAAAGGTGTTTTCGCCCCCCCTTGAAGCCGCTGTTGCAGCAGTGGCAATTGTGCTGTCAGCACCCTGTTCGTCAACGGATACTTTGATTTTCTGCACCATCCGCAGATTATAAGTGGGTGATGGGTTTAACCTGGACAAATCCTGAGCGGTTATGGATGTTCCCAGGGCATCTGTAATTTTTTCCAGTAGTTCAGTATCACCACCTTTCTTAACTTCTATAACTGGAAGATCCAGCGTAATCTCCGTTTTATTTTCATCCAATTTGCCAATCAGATGGTTAATGGTTTCAGAATCAAGTTTGTTAATCGCTGTCGCACTGGTCTTGTTCGGTGTTATCGCGACCAATTTAAGATCTTCCCCATTTTCCGATCGGAAATCTTTGGCAATGGCAGTAAACACTTTATTGCCAGCAAAGTGTAAATCTTCTTTTATACGCATCTTCCTGACGCTTTTCATAGTTCCATCTGCACACAGAAAACGGCTCGAAGCCTTACTATTCAGGGGAAAAGCTTCCCTCCAGACACCCCGGATTTCCATTACATTACCTAATACCAATGAAATCTGGTTCCGCTCAAATTCAGTAAGATCATCAAATAACTGTGTGATTTTTCCTTTGGTTTTCTTTTTAACAAAAGTATCTGCGGCGTCCGCTACGTTCTCTTTATCAATTTCCAACGTTTGGGTTTGATAACATTCAGACAGTATCCGGTCAAGATACTGATCCGTGGTAATAGAGGCTGTACCAACAAAGTTAGCGGCAGAGATGATCTTGCCAGTTTCATCATAAGGTCGGTCTTTGCTGAATTCACCAAGCTTTTGATGGATTTCCATCTCCAGCTCTTCAGTTAACGAGCCCGGGGGGATTTTCAGGAGCAATTCCTTCTTGGCGTTATCTTTCATACAGGCCAGAACCATGCCCAGAACCGGTGCCAGGCTGGCAGAAGACACTACCCTGCTTTTTTTGTCGGTAATACTCAGGATCGCAAACGATACGGTATCCATCAGTTTTTCAACGATATCAGAGGCCGATAAATCGCTCCGGGAGGATGTGTCCGGGGGAGTTAATGGCTCCAATGGCACTGATCGTGTTGGGCCTGACGATATCGGTCCCATAATATTCTCTCCATTTGATAATCATTAATGAGTCAGAAAATACGATTTCATTTGGTTAACTACTTACTGATGATTGACAGTATCCGGTCACGTATTGCCATCCGCTGTACCTCTGTTATTAATGCCGCCCGTTCCCATTGTGGCGGTATCTCTGCCCGAAGTTCCGCCAGAAGCTGTTGGGCTTCTGTTTGTTTGTGGGATATGCCCTCAAGCCACTGTAACCAACGCAGATCAAGGGTCGCTTCATGCAAATCAAGAAAACGGCGATGAATGTCCAGAACTTCCGGACACCGGCTGGCAGATGGGTAGATATACATAACATCCCCCTCCCGACCATCGATGGGATCAAATGGGTCGGCAGTCGGCATACGGCCATGCCATTGTAAATAGCCCTCAGCACCGGATCGCCAGAGATACAGGCCAGCTGCTAACCGGGGTTTGGGCATGTTGTATAGCCAGACCGTGCTGTTTTCCTGCCAATCGTCAATATTTTCTTCGGTCACTTCGGTGCCGTGGTTGATCAGGAGAAGATCCGTTACTTCGGCAAGTTCAGCCTGATGGTCATGGTTCAAATGGCCAGCCGTTTTCAATGGCAGAGCGTTATCGGTTAGCACTCTGGCGGTGTTCTTTATTTGCGAAAAGTGATCATTGGCGGGCTCGTCAAAAATTGACCAGTAAATGTCAGGGAGATTCTGGTTCTCTGATAACTGTTGCAGCTGTTTTAAGTCCGCTATTGCCTCTGTTTCGCCCTTCTGACTTAACAGGCGTTTCAGCGGTGCGTAAGCCAGAATCTTGCCGTTGAAGCCAAAGCGCATTAGTTGTTGCAGTTGCTGAATAAACGTCTGTCGTCCGGTCTCGGTGCCAGGTGTTGCCAATGCCGGGGCAACCGTGCTGAAACCGTGGGAAGCCAGCAGGGAAAGATCGCAGGAGGTGGCATTGGCACTCTGTCCTGCCAGTGCCTTGAACCACTGATAGTAAGGTGGCGGTTCCAGATAGAGGCCTACAGGGGTTTCCAGTTCTGGCAGCACGGTCGGAAGTACCCGTACTTTATAATGCAGCAACCGCAGTTCACCGCCGCTGAACAGCTGAATCATACCAGCGTAGTCGCCAGCACGTGCTTCAGCGGGAACTTCCACCTGAACATAGAGACGTCTGGGCCTTTTGCTGGAGAGACGAAGGCTTGCCATATCGGCACGGAGATAGCTGTCATCCAGTATCAGTGACGTGGCATTGGGTGTTGGTCTTTCATAGCGCCAGTGCCCATAGCGGGTGATGACGGTTAAGGGCTCTCCATCCGACGATGTGGGCGGGGAGACTACAACCGCAGGTGCAACATCATCCATCGGGCTGGCTATTTCAAAGGTCAGGTTCAGCAGGCTGTTTCTGGCTGCCAGATAAAAAGTGTCATCATCTTTTACCTGCTGGCTGATATCTGCCAGTGACAGTGAGTCTGGCGGGGTGTATGGCTCTGTCGCTACAGGCCATTGATTTAGCAGGCGTTCCCGTCGTTTTTTCTGGGTGGCCTGGGCAAAGGTACCTTTAATAGGTTCCAGAACCAGAGCTGCCAGGTATCTGGCGTCATAGTCACCGGTCAGATCGATAGTCAGCATCCCGTTGATGACACCAATGTTTTTGCTGATAAAGTGACTTCGGCGTTCACCAACCAACGCCCACAAGTCCCCATCGATACCGCCTTCTTTTTTCCTGCCAGCCAGATAAACGTCATTGATCCACTGCTCTTGGGTAAACTTCTCATCAAGGATGGTGGTGCCATTGGCGATGATTTGCCGTTTAAGAAAGTGAGGCAGGTATTCCCATTCCCCTTGATCCTGTGTCCACAGGCTGAGTTTCCATAATCCATCAGACCAGGGAATCTTCAGGCTGGTAACCCCGGCAATACCATCCCGAATCAGTGCATCACCGGAAGTGCGAACCCGTTCGGTGATTTTGCCCTTCAGGTATGAGCTGTTTTTGCCAATGGATTCAAAGCCGGGGAAAGCCGCACTGTCGCCTGAACCAAAGTCCAGCGCCAGGGTGTTTTCGGGCAGACTGGCGGCGGAGCTGATATGGATTTTTTCCAGCTCGATGCCCGCCCACATATCGGCACTGAACACAAACAGTTTGGTGTATGGCTGTTTAAAGGCTTGTCCGCCGGATGTTTTCAGCCCTGAGAGGGGCAGTACCACTGTAAACGGACCGGGTGAGAGCGTGAACTCCTGGTTGACCCTGGACCGGTAATCTGCGGAGCTTTCATTATCAATCCGCACAATCAGGATTTGCTGTTTGTCTGAGCCATTATTACCGCTGATGATCAGCTCAGATCCATTCTTAAAGTCGGACTGCAGGAAGGTGTGGATAAAGGGGGGGGATTCCGCTTCACTCAGCAGCAGGTTTTCATCACTTGCCGAAGAGAAAGTACTGCTGAGGCTTAAAATACAGGCAGCTGATGCAAACCATTGTCTGGTTGTTCTGCCAGTTAACCTTGCTTTCGGCCATATTAACTTTCGAAGCATGTACTCAATGGCCTGTTCCATGATCCTTTCAGCTGCCTCACAGTTGTTTGGGGGTAGCCTTAATATCGACGGAAAGAAGACAGTTTAAAGAATCTGAAATGGAGGGGGAGACAAGCGCTAATCCAGAGATCAGCGCCAGTGTTCAGATTGGCAGGGTCAGGCCAGGGCACCCAGAAAATTCTTCAGGGTAATAATAATGATCACCAGAACCATCAGGGAAAAATCCAGCCCGCCAAGGGGTGGGATCACTTTGCGTATACGGCTGGTGAGTGGCTCGGTAATCTGGAACAGCAGCATCAGTCCCGGGTTATAGCTGTTCGGCGCTACCCAGCTGGCAATGGCGATAATGATCAGACTGAACATATAAATATTCAGAAACTCGATGCCCAGTTTAATCAGGCTGCTGATCAGGACACTGGGGAAAGGAATGGTTGCCGGAGAGAAACCGCCTATCAACAGCAGTACATAAAGCAGTGCGATCTGAAGTATCAGCGCCAGAACCAGAGAGGCCATGTCCACACCGCCATAACCGGGAATTATCTTGCGGATGGGGTTGAGCAGTGGCGATGTGGCTTTCACGATA
Source organism: Endozoicomonas sp. ALE010 (assembly GCF_049310165.1). Classification (NCBI taxonomy): domain Bacteria; kingdom Pseudomonadati; phylum Pseudomonadota; class Gammaproteobacteria; order Oceanospirillales; family Endozoicomonadaceae; genus Endozoicomonas; species Endozoicomonas sp. ALE010. The sequence continues at coordinate 26,222 of NZ_JBLYNV010000060.1, forward strand.
GCTTGAGAAATCGGGTTATAGAAGTCGGCTCGAACCAGCTGAAGCAGGAAGCGAATCAACACAGCCATGATATACAAACCGCCCAGGGTCTGGATCAGGAAGCTGAGACTCGAAGAAAGTGCAGACATAGAGTGTATTGGTTACCCTTTGGTCAAAATAATTTAATAATCTTTGCGCATATTACCGCTTTCCATCGCCCGTCAACAGAATCAGTCTTGCAGCGTTTCTGCCAGTTCTATCGACCGGTTGACGGCAGCATTCATCGCCTGTGCCACCAGCTCAGGCAACCCCTGTTCCTGAAACGTTTTTATGGCCTGTTCCGTGGTTCCGTTGGGAGAGGTAATGCGACGACGAAGCTCGGCGACATCAACATCACTTTCCGTTGCCATCCTGGCAGCCCCCAGGGCCGTTTGCAGGGTCAGCTGTCTTGAGGTTTCTGTATCAAGGCCAAGGCGAACACCGACCTGTTCCATAATTTCCATCAGCAGGAAATAGTAGGCCGGGCCACTGCCGGAAACGGCAATGACCGCATCAATTAACGACTCATGGTCGACCCATCTGGCAATACCAATGGCATTAAAAATATCATCGGTCAGCGCTTTTTGGGCAGTACTGACGTTTTTGTTAGCAAACAAACCGCTGGCACCGCATTGCAGCGCAGAAGGTGTGTTTGGCATGCTGCGCACGATCGAAAGGTGCTCGCCTCCCCAGTTCTGCAGACTTTCCATGGTAATGCCGGCAGCGACGGAGATAACCAGGGCATCCGGTTTTATGGACGGGCTTAAGTCGGTCAGAACCGCTTTCATCACCTGTGGCTTCACACAAAGCATAATGATGTCCGCCTGGCTGACGGCCTGGTGGTTATCCACGGTGGTGGCAATATTAAATTTTTCACGGATATCGGACAATGTTTCTGCCGTTCTGGCGGAAGCAATCAACTGGTAGGTTGGCCAGCCATTATTGATCAGGCCACCGATAATACTGCTGGCCATATTGCCAGCACCGATAAAAGCAATGGTTGATTCATTCATGCGTTGCTGTCCCTTTCAGGCGCTTGTGGAGAAAAGGGCTGAGCAGAGGTTCTGGAGCCAAACAGTGCAGTACCAATTCGAACCATGGTTGAACCTTCCTGAATCGCTGCCTCAAGATCATCCGTCATGCCCATGGACAGGGTGTCCATCGTCAGTGAGAACTCGGTATTCAGGGAATGTAACGCATTGGTCAGTGCCCGGAAAGGCTCGCGCTGTCGGTCAGGGTCTGTTTCCGGGGCGGGAATAGCCATCAGACCACGCAGCTTCAGGTGGGGTAAACGGGCAATGGAGGGTACCAGCGCTGGCAGCTCATGCAGGCTGATCCCGGCTTTTGACGCTTCGCCGCTGATATTCACTTGCAGGCAAATATTTAACGGGGGGAGCTCCCGGGGACGTTGATCATTCAGCCTTTGCGCGATTTTCAGCCGGTCAACACTGTGAACCCAGTCAAAGTGGCTGCTGATATCCCGGGTTTTGTTGGACTGGATGGGACCGATGAAATGCCAGTGGATATCCGCAAGGTCACTGAGCTCATCCATTTTGCCCAGGGCTTCCTGAAGGTAGTTTTCGCCAAAATGCTTTTGACCCAGATGCCATGCTTCACGCACCATAGAGGCAGGTTTGGTTTTGCTGACTGCCAGCAGTTGCACTTGCCCGTTGCGATTGCAGGCTTGCTCAGCTTGATGAATTCGGTCATAAACCCGTTGAAATCGGTTTTGTAATAAGGTCATCAGGTTGTACATTACCGGGTAAATAATAAATTGGCAGGAAGATTGTCCGGGAATAGCGCTATTCCCTGACAATCTCATAGTTTACCTGCTTCCTGGTGTAAGGGGGATAATAAATGGATATTACTGAGCTATTGGCGTTCAGCTATAAACAGGGGGCTTCGGATCTGCATCTGTCGGCAGGACTTCCGCCAATTATTCGAATCGACGGTGATGTTCGCCGTATCAATCTGCCGCCCATGGAGCAGAAAGAAGTTCATGGTTTGATCTATGACATCATGAACGACAAACAGCGTAAAGATCTGGAAGAGCACCTGGAAGCGGACTTCTCGTTTGAAGTACCGGGCGTTGCCCGTTTCCGTGTCAATGCTTTCAATCAAAACCGGGGAGCGGGGGCGGTGTTCCGGGCTATTCCCAGTAAAGTACTGACCATGGATGACCTGGGCATGGGACAGGTATTTAAAACCATTGCGGATAAACCCCGGGGGTTAGTGCTGGTGACTGGCCCTACCGGCTCTGGCAAGAGCACCACGCTGGCGGCCATGATGGATTACATTAACGACACCAAATATCAGCATATCCTGACCATCGAAGACCCCATTGAATTTATCCACACCCCGAAAAAGTGTCTGGTTAACCAGCGGGAAGTGCATCGGGATACTCATAGCTTCAGCAATGCCCTGCGCTCTGCGTTGCGTGAAGATCCCGATATTATTCTGGTTGGTGAGATGCGTGACCTGGAAACGATTCGTCTGGCGATGACCGCTGCGGAAACCGGTCACCTGGTGTTCGGTACGTTGCACACCACCTCGGCGGCAAAAACCATTGACCGTATCGTCGATGTATTTCCGGCGGAAGAGAAGTCCATGGTGCGTTCAATGCTCTCGGAATCACTCCAGGCTGTGATCTCGCAAACACTTTTGAAGAAAAACGGTGGAGGCCGGGTAGCTGCCCATGAGATTATGCTTGGCACGGCAGGTATTCGAAACCTGATTCGCGAAGATAAAGTTGCCCAGATGTACTCGGCCATTCAGACCGGCGGTGGACTTGGCATGCAAACACTGGATCAGTGCCTGACGAACCTGATGAAAAAGGGACTGATCTCTCGTGATGTGGCCCGTGAAAAGGCCAAGGACCGTGACGCATTCTAGGAGCCTGTCCGAGAATAGCGCCCGTAGCGAGGATGGCAGAAAATTGAGGATAAAAATTCCGTTTTGTGAGGTGAATAGCGGGGCTATTTGCCGAACAAAACGGAATTTTTAGACCAATTTGCTGCCACCGCAGTAGGGCAGTCTATTCTCGGGCAGGCTCCTAGGTCTTTCAGATCACCGTTTGCCGGGAGTGAGCACCGGGCTGTCTTTTAACGTCAATGTGATGATAAATGGATATTGAAAAATTATTAAAACTGGTTGCCGTAAAAAAAGCATCGGATCTGTTTATCACTGCCGGCTATCCTCCCAGTGTCAAGCTTGACGGACGTTTGATACCTGTCAACAAGACACCGTTGACGGCCGCAGAAGCAAAAGATTTTGTGCTTGGGGTAATGGATGAGAAGCAGCGCCTGGAGTTTGAGCTGAAGCATGAGTGTAACTTTGCCATTGCCAAAATGGGTATTGGCCGGTTCCGGGTCAGTGCTTTTCAGCAGAGAAACCAGTCAGGGATGGTTTTGCGCCGAATTGAAGAGAAAATACCCGGTTTTGAACAGTTGAAACTTCCACCTATCCTGAAAGACCTGACCATGGTCAAACGAGGGCTGGTTATCCTGGTGGGCGCTACCAGCACGGGGAAGTCGACAACCCTGGCGGCGATGCTTGGCTATCGTAATGAAAACGACACAGGTCATATCATCAGCATTGAAGACCCCATTGAATTTATCCATCAACACAAAAGGTGCATTGTAACCCAGCGGGAAGTGGGGATTGATACCAAGTCTTATGAAGTCGCGCTGAAAAATACCCTGCGTCAGGCTCCTGATGTCATTATGATTGGTGAAATTCGCAGTCAGGATACCATGCAATATGCCCTGAACTTCGCAGAAACCGGCCATCTGTGCCTGGCAACGCTGCATGCCAATAATGCCAACCAGGCATTGGATCGCATTCTTCACTTTTTCCCTCCGGAACATCATCACCAGGTGTGGATGGATCTTTCCCTGAATCTGAAGGGCATTGTCGCCCAGCAGCTGGTTCCTTCTCTGGATGGCACAGGGCGGCTTCCGGCCATAGAAGTGTTACTGAATACCCCCCTGGCCCAGGATATGATTCGCAAAGGTGATGTTCATGCACTGAAAGAGTTAATGAAAAAATCCCGGGAGCTGGGCATGCAGACTTTCGATCAGGCATTATTTGATCTCTACAACCTTGGTGAGGTCAGCTATGAAGACGCCATCCGGCATGCTGATTCTGCAAACGACTTGCGTCTGATGATTAAGCTGGGTTCAGAGGTGGATGAGAGTTATCTTACCCAGCGTTCCGGTAAATTGACCTTGCAGATGGAAGAAGCCTAGGAGGCTGACCGAGAATAGACTGCCCTACGCGGTAACTGCTCCTGCGTTGCTCTAGCTCCTGCATCCATGCAGTCGTGCGGTGGCAGCAAATTGGTCTAAAAAGCCGGAAATTTTTAGCAAATAGAACCACTATTCGCTAAAAATTTCCGACTTTTTATCCTCAATTTTCTGCCATCCTCGCTACGGGGTCGCCTAGACGGGCGCTATTCTCGGTCAGCCTCCTAGAAACGCCGACTCTTGATCCCGAGAACCTTGCCCATGCCTTCTTTACACAGGGCAAGTTCCAGGGAGCTGCGAATCACCTGCGCATTGTCGTGCTTCATTAAATCCGACAATATCATTTTTGCACGATCCATACCGATGCGCCTTAACACCCATTTTACTTTTAACAGATTCACGGCACTCATCGACAGCATATCGAAGCCCATGGCCATTAACAGTACCGCTGCAGCAGGGTCACCCGCCATTTCACCGCAGATACTGACGGTCTTTCCTTCCTGATGGGCATCGTCCGCAACTTTCTGCAAGGCATGCAGTACGGCGGGGTGAAAGGAGTGATAAAGGTCAGATACCCGGGGGTTGTTGCGGTCTACGGCCAGCAGGTATTGAATAAGGTCATTTGATCCGATGGAAAGAAAGTCGACACGTTGTGCAAGGTCCTTGACCATATAAACGGCAGCGGGCACTTCCACCATCACACCCACCGGTGGCATGGAGACTGGCAGGCCTTCAGCAAGCACTTCCGCATGGGCCCGGTGAATCAGGTGTTGCGCTTCCTCGACTTCAAAAATACTGGATACCATTGGCAACATAATCCGGAGATTATCCAGCCCCACGCTGGCTTTCAACATGGCCCGGACCTGCACCAGAAAGATTTCCGGATGATCCAGTGTTACCCGAATCCCCCGCCAGCCAAGGAAAGGGTTATCTTCCTTGATAGGGAAATAACTCAGCGACTTATCCCCGCCAATATCCAGGGTTCTCATGGTCACGGGGCGTGGCGCAAAGGCTTCAAGCTGGTGTCGGTAAATCTTTTCCTGTTCGGATTCACTGGGGAAGCGATCCCGAACCATAAAAGGGACTTCAGTCCGATACAGACCAACGCCTTCAGCCCCTCTGTCCAGTGAGCGGATGGTATCGGTCATCAGTCCGGTGTTGACCCAGAGCGGAATACGGTAATTATCCGGGGTCTCACAGGGCAGATCTCTGATGGCTTCCAACCCCTTACTGAACTGATTTTCCTCTTCCAGCACTTCGGTGTAATAATCCAGCAACTCCTGGGCCGGAGATGAGTAAATCAGGCCAAGATTACCATCCACAATCAGCTTTTTACCGGACAGCTTATGGAAAGGCAGATCAACCACCCCCATGACGGTAGGCACGCCTAAAGCGCGGGCAAGAATAGCCACATGGGAATTACTGGAGCCTTGCTTGGAAACCAGACCCGCCAGTGACTCCTGTGGCACCTCGCCCAGCATAACCGGAGAAAGCTCCTCACTGATCAGAATGGTATTCGCCGGGTATTCAACCCTCGCATGCTCTCCCTGCTGGAGATGAGAAAGTACTCTGCGCCCCAGGTCCCTGACGTCGGCAGCCCGTTCACGGAGATAATGATCGTCCATCATTTCGAAATTGCGGATATGCTCTTCGATCACCTGTCTTAAGGCACCCTGTGCCCAGGATCCACCCCGAATCCGCTCTCTTATCTCCTGCCCAAGGGCCCGGTCATCGAGCATTCTCAGATAAACATCAAAGAGTGCATGTTCCTCGGCAGGTAAGCGGTCAGACAGTCGTTCAGCGGTGTCTTTCATCTCTTTTCGCACCGCAGCCAGCGCATCGTCCAGCAAGGTGAGTTCCAGATCTATATCCTTGCAGGTACGCTCAGGTACTGCACCAAGATCGGCCGGAGGCGTAATCACCACCGCCTCACCAATGGCTACCCCTGTGGCACCGGCACTCCCCTGAAAGCGAGCAATTCGTTTTGTGCGGGTGGGCGTGGAGACATTATTGATCGAGCCGGTTGCCTGGGCATGGGCAATAACCCCTGCCAATTGGGCCGACATGGTGACCAGAAACGCTTCTTCATGTTCATCAAAACGTCGCTGCTCAACCTGCTGAACCACCAGCACACCCAGCGTATTACGGTGATGGATAATGGGGACACCGAGAAAAGAGGTGAATCGCTCTTCTCCGGTTTCACGGATATAGTGAAATTTCGGGTGAGAAGCGGCATCTTCGAGGTTTATGGGCTCTTCCCGCAGCCCCACCTGCCCAACAAGACCTTCAGAATGAAAGAGAGTCACCTGTCCGACCGCGGAAGGGTTCAAACCCTCTGAAGCCATCAGCGTATAAGAGGTGCTCTCAGAATCGTATAGATAGACCGAGCACACCTCGGTGTTCATGGCACCACGAACCCGCTGCACAATAATCTGCAGTGCCACCTGTAGATCAGAGGCAGAACTGACTTCCTGTATGATATTGCGCAGGGTGTTTAGCATGTCTATCACGTATCCGGTCTGATAAGTAGTTGGCCAAATGGAATCGTATATTTCTGGCTAAGTGGGCAGTTGCTATGCAAGGCGCAACGTAGGGAGCATAGCCGTAGCTAT